>JAWOIM010000035.1:0-11574 GCA_046484685.1 Chloroflexota bacterium
CTTCTTATTCATGCGTTCACTGCCGGCATCTACATCCACCCGCAGGCCGGCCGCTCGCAGATCGGCTGCGACTTGCTCTGCATAGGCCACATGCCGGTCGGCAATAGGAACCAACACAACCTGTATTGGAGCCAGCCACAGCGGAAATGCCCCGGCGTAATGTTCTATCAAAACACCAAAGAATCGCTCCATGCTGCCTAACAAGGCGCGATGCACCATATAAGGCTGGTGGGCCTTGCCATCCTCACCAATGTACTCCAGTTCAAAGCGTTCCGGCAGGTTAAAATCAAACTGAATTGTACTGAGCTGCCATTCTCGACCTAGCGCGTCGTTCACTTTTAAGTCAATCTTAGGCCCATAGAATGCACCGCCGCCCTCATCAACTTCATAAGGAATGTCGTGAGTTTCAACGGCTCGTCGCAATGCTTCTGTTGCCTTATCCCAATCTTCTTTGTTGCCCACATATTTATCTGGCTGTGTAGAAAGAAATGCGTTGAACTCAGTTAGCCCAAACGAACGCAAAACAAAGAGGGAAAATTCAAGGGCGCGGCTTATCTCCTCTTCAACCTGATCGGGGCGGCAAAAGATGTGGGCGTCATCCTGCGTAAAACCACGAACGCGCGTTAACCCGTGCAGTACGCCACTGCGTTCATACCGATATACCGTACCCAACTCAGCATAGCGATGGGGCAAGTCGCGGTATGAGCGCGTGTGGCTTTTGAAAATATGGATATGAAAAGGGCAGTTCATAGGCTTGGCATAATAATCCTCCCCATCAATGTCCATGGGAGAGTACATGCCTTCCTTATAAAAATCTAAGTGACCCGATGTTTGCCATAGACTGGCCCGGCCAATATGGGGGGAAAATACGTAGTCATAGCCTCCGGCGATATGGGCCTGACGCCAAAAATCTTCAGCTACCGTACGAATCACAGCGCCCTTAGGATGCCACATGATTAACCCTGCCCCTACTTCTTCTGACGTGCTGAACAAGTCGAGGTCTTTACCCAGCCGGCGATGGTCGCGGGCTTTGGCTTCTTCCAGCTTTTCCAGGTATTCTTCCAGCGCTTCTTTGTGGGGCCAGGCTGTGCCGTAGATGCGCTGCAACTGCGGTCGGTTTTCATCGCCGCGCCAGTAGGCCCCACTGGTACGCAGCAGCTTGACCGCATTATGGCGTACCTGTTTGGTGAAACCAACATGGGGGCCGCGACAAAGGTCTACAAAGTCACGGTGTTGGTAGATGCCCACTTCTGTGACCGGTTCGCTGATAGGATTGCCGTTTTCGTCCACCTTGCCGGCTGCCAACTCTTCGATGAGTTCAAGCTTATAGGGTTCGCCGGCAAAATGGCTCTTGGCTTTTTCAATGCTCAGACTAGACTCCTCAAACCTGGCATTTTTCTTGAGCAGCTTTTTCATCGTGGCTTCAATTTTTTCCAGGTCTTCAGGTGAGAAGGTAATCGGTTTTCCGTTCTCATCCTGGCCCAGATCGAAATCGTAGTAAAAGCCGTCTTCGATAGGCGGACCAATGGCCAGCCTGGCTTCTGGGAAATGTTTCAGAACGGCTTCGGCCATGACGTGGGCGGCTGAGTGCCTCATTTTATATAATTCAGATTCCTGGTAGGGAATGTTTTGGTTTGACATAGCTACCTCCAACAAAATTTGTGACCGAGGACGACGGACAGAAGACGGAAGAGACAAAATCCGTCCTCGGTCTTTCGTCCTCCGTCATGGGGGGGCAACAAAAAACGCCGCTGCCCCTATTGGGGCGACGGCGTTGCATAACAATCCGATCGCGGTTCCACCCAACTTCAAGCGCCACAGTATAAAAGGTGACGCTCCTCGTTACGGCCGTTAACGGAGCTACCCGGATTTCCTTACTAAAGTTAAAAGCGGGGCAGACCTGATAAGTCTGCCCCTAAGGGCAAACCATATCGTTTGCCCTTCCTTATCTGTTGGGGAAATCACTCACGGGGGGTTTTCACAAGAAGGTTTATGGTGTAGGCTCGCAGCCGGTGACCCACACTCTCTGAATCAGCCGTTCCTGTTACTCGTCCCGATCAACGTTTTTTCTGTTAAACAATGTGCCTACATTATAAAGCAGCCCTCTACGTTGTCAAGAGAGATCATTGGTTGTTGATGTTTTCTTTATTCCTGATCTATTTTAACAAAATTGCGTTCCCCCGTGCCCATGCTATAATGCCTACTTGCTGGTAGCAATTATTGAGAAGGATACCACAGTGCGTATGGCTTCAGAAACAAAGGACCGTCGCCGCCCTTATTCATCCATCCGATTACCTTTATGGATTTATGGGGTGATGGGGCTACTATTGCTCATCATTTTAGCAGGCAGTTCGCTCTGGCTCTATCAGACTGTCCGCGATACGGTGGCCGCTTTTGAGATAAGCGAGCCAGAATTTGGCTTTGTCAACGATCCCCAGGCCGAGCTTATACTTGGGGAAAATGGCCTGGCTGCGCCCCAGGTGGTCGATACAAGCCCGCCCCTTGTTTCATCCGACGCGCTCAGGCCCTGGCAAGGTGTTGAACCTGTTACCCTCTTGCTGCTGGGGGTTGATCAGCGCTGTGATGAGGATGGCCCCACCCACACCGATACGTTGATGGTTGTCACTATTGATCCGGTAGAGAAAACGGCGGCTATGTTATCGCTGCCGCGCGATCTTTGGGTGACTATTCCAGGTTTTGACGTGGATCGTATCAATCAGGCCCACTATTTAGGTGGCGCTTATGAATATCCTGGCGGCGGGCCGGCCCTGGCTGTAGAAACAGTCGAGGCATTTATTGGTCTGTCTATTAATTACTACCTTACCATTAATTTTGACGCGTTTATTCGGATTGTTGATCAGATCGGCGGTATTGAGCTTGATGTACCTGAACGTATCAATGATCCCACCTATCCAGATCACTGTTATGGCCATGATCCCTTTACGATTGAGGCCGGTCAACAGCATCTGGATGGGGAGAGTGCGCTCAAGTATGCCCGCACCCGGGCCACATTTGGTGGCGATGTGGATCGGGCTGGTCGCCAGCAAGCCGTTGTGCTGGCGGTGCGTGAGCGTATTTTGAAGCTGGATATGGTGCCACAGCTTATCAGGCAGGCACCCAACTTGTGGCAAACGCTGCAAGATAATGTACGCACCAATCTATCGCTCGATAAAGCGATACAGTTAGGTTTGCTTGTGCAAGAAATCCCTGGCGATAATATCCAAACGGCCGTTATCGATTACGACTATGTCTATCCCGAAACCACCGTAGACGAGCGCCAGGTGTTGGTTCCTATTCGGGACAAAGTGCGTGAACTGCGCAATGATATCTTTGTACCCGCCTCTGCACCTGCGCCTATTAGCGACGGTTTGGCTGTACAAATGGCAGCCGAATCAGCCCGTGTCGCCGTGTATAATGGAACGGCCGTTTTTGGATTGGCCTCAGAAACACAAACCTATTTAGAAACCTTCGACGTGAATATTTCTGAAATAGGGAATGCGGATGCGGCCACCTATCGTACCACCCGAATTATTGATTACGGCTCACATCCCCACACCGTGCGTTATCTGATCCAGCTTATGAATATCCCCCCTCTCAACGTCAGTAATGGTAGCCGGCCAGATGGTGACTTTGACGTTCTGGTCATCATTGGCGACGATTGGCGCGTACCTGATCAGTAAACGGTAAACGGTAATCGGTAACCCGATGACCGATTACGGATAACCGAACAGGCGCCAGTCCATAAACACCCAACGTTAAGACGCTACCGGTTTGCTCTGCCTATTGCACCAAACCGCAACCATATAAACGATCAATGAGCAAACAGGCAGATCCTTTCTAAGCAAAGGACCTGTTCATTACTACATACATTGGAGGGTGTTTATGAACAACCATTACTGGTCTTGTCTCCTGGTTGGTTTACTGCTAACCACGACCATCGCCTGTAAACCTGTCATCGAAGAGACAGCCGAACTAACCAATCCGGTCCAGGTCACCCCCCGCTCAACGGCGGTGACACAGCCGGTCGCCATAGAGCCGCCGGCCACAGCAACCCCACCTCAGTCTCCGACGGCTGCTCCCACAACCGCCCATCAGTGGCAAATAGTCGGTGGTGCAGCGGCCGGACTTCAGTTTACGGTACCCTCTACCTGGGTTAATCTGTCAGGCCAACTAGACACCGCGACCGTTACCACCCCCCTGGGCTTAATTGCCCTGCTGGTCGCCGATTCAGAACGGACCGGTCGCAGTCTGTTGGCCAATAAAACCACCGATCAGGGAGCCTACGCTGCGGCCATTATTGCTGAACTGGATCTTCCCAGCGGCAGCCCCAGCACCAACCTCAACCGGCTGCTGCTAGACCTGGGTGGCCTGACACCACTCGACGCCATTGCGCCCATCACCAACGGTGCTGCCGCCGGTCCTGTTACCGGTGCCCGCGTCGATGTGGTCGGTGATCCGCTCAATTTATTTGCGGCTGCACCCGATCTTATGCAAAGTCGTATTTTCTTTTTTATGCCCGCCAGCACAGAAACGGCCGTTTCGCGCCAGGCCCAGGCTCTTTACATCTTTGGCGCACCCCAGGCAGAGTGGGACAATTATGCCGGCATCTTCGACAGCATTGCTGAGACCCTGGTCATTTACGACATTTGGTCCAGCTACACGGTAGGTGAAGGGGCTGTTACTGTCCGCGGTACCATACAAAGCCAAAATCCTGTTACCGGCAACCTCAGCCCTGAGGTTAGCGACATTTGGACCTTCGATTCCGGCTCAGCTCGTTATGCCACCATCCGCCTCAGCCCCGACAACAACAGCCTCGATCTGGCCTTTACCATTATTTCGCCCTCCGGACAAACGGTTGCCTACGTCGATGAAGGGTATGCTGGTGCCACCGAAATCGCTGCTGATATCCCTCTGGCCGAAGTAGGGACCTATGTTATCGAGGTCAGCGAATTTTTCCGTGAAGGCGGCCGTTATCGTCTGAGCCTTCTCCTGACCGAAGAGCCGCTTTATGCAAGTGGTGGCCGTATAGACTTTGGCCAAAATATTCGCGGCGAACTGCCCGGCAACCAGCAGCATATATGGACTTTTGCCGGTGAGGCCGGCCAGTTGGTCAGCATTGTCATAGCCCCGGTGGAAGAAACACTCGATCTGATCCTCGATCTTTATGGACCGGACGGCACACGTCTGGTCGCCCTGGATGAAGGCTTTAGTGGCGATCCTGAGGTTATTTCCGGTTTTCAACTGCCTGTTACCGGCGATTACTCTATCCTGGTACGCAGTTTTGCCAACGAGGGTGGCTCCTATAATTTATCGCTTGATGAAGGGCAGGAGTCAATTGCCAATTTTTATGATGCGGGTGATATTATTTATGGCGAGACCCGTGCAGAAACATTGCAAGCCAACGAAGTTCACGCCTGGTTCTTCAGCGGCAGCGCGTCTGATGAGGTTATTGTAGAACTGGTTCCTCTGGATGAGACATTAGACCTGACGCTGTGGTTGTTAACGGCCGATGTCGAGCGACTGGCAACCCGCGATAAGTATGGCATAGGGGAAGCAGAGTCAATTGATCTGTCGCTTCCGGCCGACGGTGACTATATTATTCTGGTGCAAGATTTTTATGGACAGCCGGGCGGCTATGAACTGCGGCTGCGGGCTAAAACAACAAGGGCACCCGATTATGCCGGTGTGGCTCGATATGGGCAGCCGGTGCGCGGCACGCTGGCGCCGGAACAGGCCGTTGTCTGGCTGTTTGAGGCAGAGGCAGGGGCGTTGATTGATGTAACGCTGCTGCCCACCGATGGTCGCAGCGATCTGGCTTTTGTGCTGCAAAATCCGGCCGGGCAAACGGTATTGGAGGTCGATGAAACCTTAGGGGGAAGCAGCGAACAGTTGCGCCGATTTGTCATTGATACCAGTGGCAACTGGCGTATTATTGTGCGGGAGTTTTTTGATGAATCCGCGGCCTATGAATTGTTAATAGAGTTAGTAGAATGAGGGGCGCAGCAGGGGGGGGATAGTAGATGTATCTGCTAACCTTCACAGTCTTATAAGCGTTCAGTCCCTACTTCGGCTACGCTCAGCACAAGTCTGGAGACCTGCGAGGTTTTTGTATATAGTTTGCGACAATTTACCTGCTGGAAACCTCGCAGGTCTGACCGGATACCAGTCTTATTCATGGTTCTGCACAAAACTGAAAATAACCAGGTTTTCGTCACAGGCAGCCCGGGTCTGGACATTATAGACCTGCGAAACGGCCGTACCGTTAACTGTCTCTAGCTGTATATTATAATTTCGTATCTCTGGGGTAGTGCCTAAAAATTGTTCCCAGCCTGATGTACCATAACTGTCGGCACCGCCTACAACCGGTCGTTGATCAATACCACTGCCCCAGACGTGAACCCGGTAGCGACCCACTGGAACCGGATTGCGGTTTATGTCTAGCACCTCGCCGGCTACACCCAGCCATTGGCAGCCGGCCTGATTGGCATAATTACCTATATAAGTGGGGCTAATATCTGAACGGGTAAAAAGGAACTGGGAGCGTGTAGGCGTGATGGTGGGCGGTGGCCCTTCAGGCGTATCGGTCGGGGTGGGGGTCGGTGTATTGGTGGCCGTCGGGGTGGGCGTGCGGGTGGGCAAGAATGGCGGTTCCGTGGGCATAGCGGTAGGCCCAACTGTGATAGTAGGTAAAGGTGTGGCCGTATCCAGGGCAGTTTGCACACGCGGCGTCCAGGTCGGCTGCAGCAGAGAGGGGGTAGCTGTGGCTGTACTTGAAGGAACAACAGCGACGGCTAAGGGCGTTGGTAAATCAACAGCGGCCGTTTCTCCGCTCACTAGCCCGGCTAATGAGGACAGGGGGGTGTTGGCTAACACGTTGGGTGCAGCCAAAAGCAGACCGAGACTACAAAGGAGTAAAACAGCCATGCCCATTATCACCATGGCAACTAGATTGAGAATACTACTCCCACATCCTCCGTTATTTCTACGGCGTCGATTGCTTCTCTCGCTCATTATTCCACCATCCCTGATACCTATGTAGCGCTTTTGTAACTATACACCTTCTCAAGACGTGACAGGTTTTTAACGAGGCGCTAGGCAAGTCCACAGTCTGGTGGAAACCTGTCAGGTCTGTATAGCTACAAGCTTTTAAGGATTATTCGTATTTATAAAACGCTCAATGTCGGCCTGCGACCATAACTGGCCCAGCCATGTTTCAAAACGCTGCTGCAACAAATTATAACGCATATTGTCGGTCAGAGGGCGCTGCGGATCGCGCTCAATCGTTTGAACCAGATAATAGACCGTCTGTCCATTACTGTTGGCTACAATAACGTCGCTGGTTTCGCCGGGCTGTAGGGCAAAGGCGGCCTCTTCTACTTCCGGAACCAGTAAAGAACCCCGCGTAAAGAAGTCAAGATCGCCTCCGTTTGGCGAGGTGATCTGGTCGAGAGAGTGAAGAGAAGCCAGGGTGGCGAAGTCGGCCCCGGCTTCAATTTCGGCCAGCAGCGATTGGGCCAGTTCGGCACTGTCTACCTGAATGTATCGGGCGCGAACCTGCTCTACGGCCTGGGGGACATCGGCCGTTACGGCCGTTACCATGGCCTCCGTTACCATTTCTTGGGCCAGCGCCTCACGAAACTCAGCCTCGGTCCATTGGTTGGCTTCCAGCCAGGCTTCATAATTGCCCGCTTCTCCGGCCGCCGCCCGCAGCTCTTCAATTCTGGCCGTCACCATTTCGGGGGTAATCACAATACCATCCCGGCTGGCTGCTTGCAGAATAAGTTCCCGCTCAATTAAAGCTTGCAACACCTCTTCACGATAAGCCTGTTCTTCTTTGTCTAGCTCTAGTTCGGTCAGTGCCTGTTCATGGCGGGCCAGTTCCCGTTCGTAGGTTTCTAATAAAATGGGCTGACCGTTGACGCGGGCCGCCAGGGGTGGTTCAGGTGTAGGGGTGGGTGGCTCCGGTGTAGGGGAGGCTGTACCGGCGGGCGGGGCGGTTGGGGGGAGATCGGCCGTTTCGCCTGTGGTTTCATCGATAATGACCACCTCAGACGGATCTGAGGCGTCATTTTGACGGCAGGCCGACAATAATAACAAGAGAGTAACAGTTAGAACAAGACGCTTTACTATCATAGAATTCATACAATCATGACTCGTTTTATATACAACATTATGTCATGATTATACCCGTGCCCTATGGCAAGGCAAAACACCTGACCCCCTTATGACCCTAATAGCGTGGCGGCAAAGGCGATTACCATAATTATGGCAATGATAGCACAACCTATACGAAAAAGCGTTACAGTTAACTTGAACATGAACCGCAGCAGTACCCAAACAACTACCAGAGCCACGGCCAAAATTGCTAATTGTAACAAGTTGTTTGGTTCCATAATTTCCATTATGACACCTCCGTTAAGCATTAAATCGGTTATCGCTTACTGTTTTGCCACCTTTGATCACCGTCTGTACCAGGTTTGTGCCAAAACGGTAGCCAAGCTGCCGGTAGTCGGCCACATGCAGCAGCAATATATCCGCCTGCTTACCCGGTTCCAGGCTGCCAACTTCATGGCCACGGCCAATGGCGTGGGCAGCGTTGAGGGTGCCGGCCACCAACGCCTGCGCCTGGGTCAACCCCAGGTAACGGCAGGCCAGGGCCATAACCATCTGCATTGACTCGCACCAGCAAGTACCGGGGTTACAGTCGGTGGCCAGGGCCAGCGCCCCTCCGGCGGCCAGAATTTTGGCTGCCGGTGTGTACTCATGGTGGCCCAAACCAAAGGGTGTGCCGGGCAGAGCCACGGCAATCGTTTCGCCTGCGCCCAGGGCGGCAATATCCGCGGCCGGCGTTTGCACCAGGTGGTCGGCCGAAATTGCGCCTAATTCCACCGCCAGCTTTGTGCCGCCCAACCCGGCAAATTCGTCAGCATGAACCTTGAGTCGGTAGCCCATATCACGAGCCGCTTCTAAGATGCGGCGCGTCTGGTCCACATCAAACACGCCTTCCTCGCAGAAAACATCACAAAACAGGGTCAGCCCTCGCTGCTGCATCCAGGCCGCGCCGGTGGGCAAAATATCGTTAATAACCTGGGCCACAAAGGCTTCGGTCTCCTGGCCGGTCGGTACGGCGTGGGCCGGTAGAAAAGTTGGGGTTAGATCCAATGGCTGCGCATCGTTGAGGGCCATGATCGCTTCAAGCTGCTTCATTTCTGTGGCCGTGTCCAGACCATAGCCTGTTTTACATTCAACGCTGGTGGTGCCGTGGGCCATCATGCGCTGCAGCCGGGGCAGATTGTCGGCTACCAGCTCTTCCAGACTGGCCCGGCGTGTGGCCCGCACAGTTGACATGATGCCGCCACCCGCGGCCATAATGTCCATGTAGCTGGCGCCGGCCACGCGCTGCTCAAACTCGTGGGCACGGTCGCCATACCAGGGAATATGGGTGTGGGGATCAACAAAGCCGGGGATGACGGCCCGACCGCCGGCGTCAATCTCGCGCCCGGCCCGGTACTGTTGGCGCAGGGTAGCACTCGGCCCCACGGCTAGAATACGGCCGTTTTGCACCGCCACCGCCCCCTCTCTAATCAGCCCTAATTCACCCAATTGCTGGCCTCGCTGCGGACCATCAGTCCCCGGCACAACACAAAGCTGGCTGGCCGAATGGATAAGTAAATCAATTTGCTTCATCAGTTAACTCCTTTGAGCAATAATTACGGACTACGAACGTAAGAAGTGTACCAAAATTTTGGCTAATGCGCCGACGCCGGCCACCTCCTGAGAGGAAGATGCGCGTAATCGCCGGCACAATAAGTTGACAGGTGAGGGGGTGATGGCCACAATAGGGGTTTGTTAATCGGTGAAACAGGAACAGATTGTGACAAGAGCCAAACCATTCTTAAAGTGGGCCGGAGGAAAAGCGCAGCTATTAAAAATCCTCAACGGCCGTTTCCCACCCGAATTGATGCAGGGTCAAATCCGCCGTTACATTGAGCCGTTTGTCGGCGGTGGGGCCGTTTTTTTTACCATCGCTGCTCGCTCTCCGGTCACTGAATATTTCCTGTCGGATATTAACCCGGAGCTAATTCTGGCCTACCGCACGGTTCGGCAGGCGGTAGAGGCGCTTATTGATCGGCTTGCCAATCTGGAACACCATTTCCTGAGCCTGTCCCCACCCGACCAGGAGCGTTTTTACTACGAGGTGCGCCATCAATTTAACGCCCAACGTCAGGAGATCGACTATGAGACCAGCAGCCCCCATTGGGTTCAGCGCACCGCCTGGCTTATTTTTCTCAACCGTACCTGTTACAATGGCCTCTTTCGGGTGAACAGCAGCGGCAGCTTTAATGTTCCCTTTGGCCGCTATAAAAAGCCGAAAATCTGTTATGCGCAGCGGTTAACGGCCGTTTCCGCGCTGCTGCAAACCGTTACTATTTGCCAGGGCAGCTACCGGCAGTGGGCCAACTGTGTCGATGAGCACACCTTTGTTTACTTTGACCCCCCCTACCGCCCCATCAGCGCCACGGCCAGCTTCAATAGCTACAGTCGCCAGCCTTTTGATGATGAAGCCCAACTGGCCCTGGCCGATTTCTATCGCCAGCTTGACCGCCAGGGAGCCAAACTGATGCTCAGTAATTCTGATCCCCAAAACAAAAATCCCGATGACACCTTTTTCGAGAAAGCGTATGCCGGGTTTACCATCGAGCGCATCCCTGCTATACGCTCCATCAACAGCAAGGGTCATGAACGCGGGGCTGTGAATGAACTGCTCATCACGAATTATTAAAGAGACAAGAGGTAGTTGAGAGAAAATCATTATGAAAATTCAAGTTCGTCTCTTCGCCAGCCTAAAGGACAAAGCCGGTCAGCCGCATATCCAGCTTGATTGGCCCCAGCCCGGCACCGTAATGGACCTGAAAGCCGCCATTGCTGCCGGATACCCCCAACTGGCTCCGGCCCTGCCCACTGCGCTGGTCGCCGTCAATAAAGCCTATGCCGCCGAAGATACACCGGTCACGGCCGCAGACGAGGTAGCCATTTTCCCCCCCGTTAGCGGCGGCAGCCACGCCTGGCCCCATCCTACCTACTTCGCTATCACCCACGACCCCCTTGACCTAAACGCCATACACGCGGCCTTGACCGAGCCGGATGTGGGGGCTATTGTCAGCTTTACCGGCCATGTGCGCGGCCAAACGGCGCGGGATGGCCTGCCTGACAGCACCCTTTATCTGGAGTATGAAGCCTATGAGGAGATGGCTACCCAAAAAATGGCCCAGATCGCTCAGGAGATATGGGACAAATGGCCGTTGGTGAAAGGGGTGGCGGTGGTACAGCGCATCGGCCGTTTAGACGTGGGCGACGTGACAACCTTTGTGGCCTGCGCAGCAGGTCACCGCGACCAGGGCGCATTTGATGCCGCCCGCTATGGCATTGACCGGCTCAAACAAATCGTGTCCGACCAGAATACCAACAATGCCGATGAACACGCCGGCAACGGTATATCTGGATTGCCGAACTAACTGCCGTTGATTAGAGGAATAGAGTTCGCTTAACGAACTTGCCAGCTGCTCTACGAGA
>JAWOIM010000367.1:0-3307 GCA_046484685.1 Chloroflexota bacterium
CACCACCACGCCGGCGGCCACGGCCACACCCACGCCTACGCCGACCATGGCCCACGTTTACGCCAGAGACGCGCACATCATCGCTGCCGACTGGTCGCCCGACAGCCAATGGCTGCCCTACTGGCTCTCTGACCAGGCAGATATGGAGGGCCTGGAACCGTACCACTGGCCGGGCGGCCGGCTCTATTTGCTCAACAGCAGCAGCGGCCAAAGCTGTGAGCTGCCCCAGTTTCGTACTACAGCCTGGGGCCAAAAGAGCGTGGACTGGGAAGGCGATAACAGCCTGATTGTCTATGACTGGGAAGCCAACCAGCAGTGGCAGGGCCTCCCTTGCCAGACCGACTCCTTTCTCTTGCTGTCCCAACAGCCCGTGCCCACGCCCACGCCTGACTTTTACAGCGGCTGGTCGCCCGACGGCCGTTTTCGCATCCACACCGAACTTGAAGCGGAAAACGACGAGAGATGGACCTTTTTGACTACATTGCGTGATCAGGACGGACGGGAGATAACGGCCCTTACCTGGCAGGCATACCCCGGTCCGGGCCATACAACGGGCGGCGATTGGCTGACGCCCACCCAATTCTTGCTTCATTATGCTCTGGACGGGGCGCTGCTGCTCGACGCCGCTCGGCCGGGAGAGGTCATCAACGTGCCGGTTGATCTGATTGGTATTGAAGCTCCGGAAGAGCATGGCGGCCTGATTGGTAGGCCGGGACCAGAAGCGGACAGCTTTTACCTGCTGCTGCGTCCGGGTCGCTTCCATTCTTATCTTTATCTCTACCACGCTCACAGCGGGCAGGTGGAGCGGCTGCCTTTTCGTTCACCCTCTCTGCCCACCTTCTCGCCCGACAACCAATGGCTGCTGGATTGGGGAGAAAGCAATACTCTCTGGCTGCGGCCTACGGCGGCTATTGAAGGGGAGTGGCGGCTGCTGGCTGAAGGAGTAAACGGCAGTCTCTTTAATGATGATCTGACAGAATTGGTGTTGACCCGGTACGAGCAGAGAGATCCGGAGCAGGGCGATTGGGACCTGCTCCTTACCTGGCTGACCTTTCCCGACGGCGACTTGATTGGGGAGTGGCCCACTACCCCCTTTACCCACCGGTCCATAAGCTGGTCGCCAAACGGCCGTTTTTTGGTGTTCGTTGGCTTTAATGAAATGTACGACCGGCTTGAGCTTGATCAAGCACTTTTCCTCTTTGAAAAGCCCTGAGGTAAGCGTTCAGTTGGTGACAAATTAGAACGCAGATGAACACGGATTTAACGGATTAACGCTGATTTTTTCGTTTTTTATCTGCGAAAATCCGCCTAATCTGCGAAATCTGCGTTCTATTGTCAAGGTAGGTGAACGCTTACGCCCTGAGAATAGAATTCCCCGGCTGATTGTATACAGCACACTATTTGCGTCTTATTCTATGACTAACTGAACGCTGACCTATTTACGAACTCTGCGGCAAATTCATTAGATGCTCACGATAATCTGATAAAACTGTGTATAATAGTGAGAGAGTTTGATTCCCACACAACCCATGAGGTGACCGACAATGACACAACAAACAAATGGACAATACAGCGCAGAAGCGCGAACGGCCGAATTTGAGGCCCGTATTGAACGGGGTGAAAAGATCGAGCCGGGCGACTGGATGCCCGAAGCCTACCGCCAGCAGCTTATCCGCATGATCTCACAGCACGCCCACAGCGAACTGGTGGGGATGCTGCCCGAAGGGGCCTGGATTACTCGCGCCCCCAACCTGCGACGCAAGCAGGTCCTCCTGGCCAAAGTGCAGGATGAGGCGGGGCATGGCCAATACCTCTACCACGCCGCCGAAACGCTGGGCGCAACTCGCGAAGAGATGACCCAGGCGCTGCTAGACGGCCGGGCCAAATATGCCAGCGTTTTTAACTACCCCACCCTCAACTGGGCCGACGTGGCCGTCATTGGCTGGCTGGTTGATGGCGCGGCCATCCTGAACCAGACGATGCTGGCTCGCTGCTCTTATGGCCCTTATTCACGAGCCATGGTCCGCATTTGTGCCGAAGAAGGCTTCCACAAAAAGCAAGGGCAAGAGATGGTCATCCAGTATGCCCAGGGCACAGCAGCCCAACAGCAAATGGTCCAGGACGCCATCAACCGCTGGTGGTGGCCCTCGCTGATGATGTTTGGTCCTCATGATTCAGAGTCAACCAATTCACCCCAGTTAATACGCTGGGGCATCAAAACCAAGACCAACGACGAGCTGCGCCATGAGTTTGTCAATGAACTGGTTCCGGCCCTGCACGCCCTCGGCCTCTCCGTGCCTGACCCGGAACTGCGCTACGACGAAACCAACGAGTGCTGGCTGTCCGGCCCCATTGATTGGGATGAATTCTGGCAGGTAGTAAAAGGGGATGGCCCCTTAAATGACCAACGGCTGGCCGACCGGCGCACGGCCCACGAAAATGGCCTTTGGGTCCGCGAAGCGTTAGCCGCCTATGCCGCAAAACAACCAGCCACAACCGCTACCAGCTAACTGTCAACTATTAACTATCAACTGTCACCTATCATGAACAATTCCGACTGGCCCCGCTATGAAGTGTTCCAACAAGATCGGGAAGGACGGCCGTTTCAAAACGTCGGCTCCGTCCATGCGCCCGATGCCGAGATGGCCCTGCTTAACGCCCGCAACGTCTTTGTGCGCCGGCCCCGCTGCCACACCTTGTGGGTAGTCCCGGCCGAGGCTGTTTTCATGAAAACGGCCGAAGAGCTAACCCTGGACGACTCCTGGCAGCAAGACGAGAGCGCGGGACAACTCGAAGCCTACGCCGTCTTTACCCGTACCAGCCACCGCCGCTCCATGACCCATGTCGAATATGTGGGCGACGTAGAAGCCGATTCCGGCGCGGCCGCTATGAAGCTGGCCCTGAGCCGGTTCAGCGAGGGCGACCCTTTCGTCTGGTGGGTTTGCCCGGTCCGGCTGATCCACAAAGCGGACGAGGACGACGCCGACAGCCTCTTTGGCCCGGCCCAGGATAAAGCATTCCGCATGCCCAATGAGTACCGGACGGTGTTTACGATGCAGAAAATGAAACGTGATGCGTGAAACGTGATGCGTGAGATTTTCACGCATCACGTTTCACAGCCTGCCCTGAACGCAGTTGAAGGGTTTCACGCCCTTTATCTGAACCAAAAAAGGATTCTCCACCCTATGACCCCTGAACTACACAATGCCCTGGCCAACAAGCTGCTGGCTCTGGCCGATGATGAACTAATTTTGGCCCACCGCCATTCGGAGTGGGCCGGGCATGGCCCCATTTTGGAGGAGGACAT
>JAWOIM010000112.1:0-4874 GCA_046484685.1 Chloroflexota bacterium
AAAATGTAGAATAAACTACAAGGCAAAAATTCAGGAGAGGAAATGGATCAAATTGTAAGTGTTGGCGATTATTGTCCAAACGAAGCTGCCCGTCCTACTACATAGACATCCTCTTCCTCAGACAAGACAGATATAATCAGACTGGATATGAGATGCGCTTGATGCACTACTAGAACATGAATCATCAACTATTCCTCTTTTGGGTATGGTTCATTTAAGACTAAGACAAAATGTGCTTTACAAATTCAACAAGAAGATGTCTCGTTTGA
The DNA here is from genome assembly GCA_046484685.1 of Chloroflexota bacterium. GTDB lineage: Bacteria > Chloroflexota > Anaerolineae > Promineifilales > Promineifilaceae > SLGK01. The sequence continues at coordinate 270 of JAWOIM010000112.1, forward strand.
TGAGCTATACCCTCTTTTGTAATTCTTTATACAAAGATACAGTTCTTATACTCAAAAGTATACAACGTCAAAAGAAATAGAAAATGGGTATAAACCCGTATATATCTGTATTAGTTTGGCCAGTGATTCAATAATTGCTGTTCTTCGTTCTTGTTTGGTAACAGACCTGACAGGTTTCCACCAGACTGTGGAATTGCCCAGCGCCTCGTTAAAAACCTATCAGGTCTTGAGAGGCTGTATAGTTACCTTGTTTTTATTGTAAACCAAAACATGGTGTTGTCGATGGATTATTGATTGTTACTAATTATATACCTGATGGCTATATCAGGGCACATTGAGGTTTGGGGCATAGTTTCTTATGCTACAGGTATGAATTCTGTAAAAAGCAATGCAACCATACCAACAACGCAAGAGCAAGTTGATAGAAATGATGCTGCCCATGATCGTTTTCGGGGCAAGGTAGCCCTGTTAGTGGGGCAACAGCCGGCCGAGAATCATGACCTGGCACTCCGTTTTGCCCACCTGGGAGCTAACGTAGCCGTGATCTACCGGCCCGATTTGGGCGACAAAACGGCCGTTTTCCAACAAGCAGCCCACCTTCAGGTGGCTATTGAGGCAGCAGGACAACGCTGCCTCATCTTGCCGGCCGATCTGGCTGCCCTCCAGGCTCCCCAAGCGCTTATTGATACCATTAACGCCATCTTAGGTCGACTCGATTTTTTTATCAGCCGATCTACAGGGACCAAAAACGGGAGCGAAAACGGCCGTGTTTACGCTAATGGCAGCGAGGGGAACAAGCAGCATTTACCCTACCCCCTGCCTCAACATCAACTGATGATAGCAGCCATGAAAACCATCCTGGCTCAATAACATATAAGGAGCAGAATGATGCTTTTAACAATTTCTGAACTATCCGATTATAGCATTCAAGCTACTGACGGTGAGATTGGTGATGTTGACGAACTATATTTTCAACATGAAGGCTGGCGCGTGCGCTATCTGGTTGTTAATCTGGGCAACTGGCTTACCCGCCAACAAGTACTAATTGTACCCGAAGTCATTACGGGTATAGATAGTGACAATAAAAACGTCGTCGTCAATCTGACGCGTCAGCAAATAGAAAACAGTCCCGATATTCTGGCCGACATGCCTGTCTCCCGCGAAAAAGAGGTTTTGCTCCACCAACACTTTCATTGGCAACCTTACTGGATCGGATTCCCCAGCGAAGGAATGGCTTATGGCACCAATGCTGCGGTGCAAAACCTGCCGGACCAATCAATCTACGAGCACGATGTGCCGGAGAACGATGCTGACTTTCGCCAACTGTTACGCAGCACCAAAGCCGTAACCGGTTATACCATTCAGGCCACCGATAACGATATTGGTCATGTCGAAGATTTTATCGTGGATACGGATAACTGGGATATCCGCTATCTGATTATTGATACACGCAACTGGCTGCCGGGCCGCCAGGTGTTAGTTGCAGCCGACTGGGTTCAGGGCATTCACTGGGAGGAATCCGCAGTCAAGATCGCCCTGACAAAGGAGCGTATCGAAAATAGTCCTGAATACGATCCCGATCGGTTTAATCGGGAGTATGAGACTCGTTTATACGACCATTACGACCATCCGGTATATTGGGACTAGCAACGAAGGGATTATTCCTCGAAGGGATTATACCTCGAAGGGACTATACCTCCATGACCCCACTGTTATAGTGACGCTGCTTTTGAGCAAAACGGGTTAATCGCTCGGCTACTAAGTGGTTAATGCTGCCTTCGGGATAATTGCCTTCTTCATCTGGTTCACCGGCGACAATACCGGTTAAAATCTCGATACCCTGATCGATGGTTTCAATGGCATAAACAGCAAATTGGCCTTCAGATACAGCCTCAATGACATCCTGATGCAGCATCAGATTTTTGACGTTGGCCTGGGGAACCAGCACGCCTTGCTCACCCGTCAGGCCACGAGCGCGACAAATGTCAAAAAAGCCCTCAATTTTTTCGTTAACACCGCCAATGGCCTGGACGCGGCCATGCTGATTAACAGAGCCGGTAATGGCCAATGACTGCTTGATAGGCACATCGGCCAGCGCTGAGAGCAGGGCAAATAGTTCAGCAGCCGAGGCACTGTCACCGTCGACGCCACCATAGGATTGCTCAAAGACCAGACTGGCCGAGAGGGTTAACGGCCGTTTCGTAGCATACCTGCCTCCCAAAAAACCGGTCAGAATCAAAACGCCCTTGGAGTGCAGGGGACCACCCATTTCTACCTGGCGCTCAATATCCACAATTTCCCCTTTTCCCAGCCGCACGCGGGCTGTGATACGGTTGGGCTGGCCAAACATGGTGTTGCCCATGCGCAGTACCGACAGACCGTTGATCTGGCCTACCACCATCCCTTCGGTATCAATCAAAATCGTCTGGCGCAAGATTGTTTCCTGGATGCGATCTCGTAAACGGCCGTTGCGGTACAATTCTGCTTCGATCGCCTGCTGCACATGAGCCGCCGTGACCAGGTCGGCTTCCGCTTCATTGGCCCAATAACTGGCCTCACGCAGCAGATCGGCCACCGTTTGCATGTGGGTCGTCAGCTTCTCAGCATCGCCGGCCAGGCGGGCGCTGTGTTCAATGATCCGCGCCACGGCCGAGCGGTCAAAATGGGTCAGGCCATCCTTTTGCACCAGCGTACTCACCAGTCTGGCATAAAGCTGATCGTTTGCCTGACTGCGTTCCATATCGGTCTCGAAATCGGCCGCCACCTTAAACAATTCGCCAAAATCCGGGTCAGCTTGTGAGAGCATATAATAGAGCATCCGGTCGCCCAACAAAACGACTTTAACTTCCAACGGCTGCGGTTCCGGCTCCAAAGAAACGGTACTGATTATACCCGTCGCCTGCCCTAGCGACTCAATTCGCACCTCGTCGGCCTGGAGTGAGCGTTTGAGGCTCTCCCAGGCATAGGGCTGGAGCAGCAGTTTACGGGCATCCAGCAGTAGATACCCGCCGCTGGCCCGGTGCAAGGCCCCCGGCTTGATCAGAGTAAAGTCAGTAATCAAGGCCCCCATTTGGGCGATATGTTCCACCCGTCCTACCAGGTTTTGATAGGTCGGATGGTTCTCGTAAATAACGGGCGCACCGTCATCTTCCTTATGTGTCACCAACACATTGACCTCGTACCGGTTGAAGAAAGCCGAAGCCCGCATGGCCCGGTTGGGATGGCCACTGCCCTGCTGGGGTGCATCACCATCAGCGGCTATGGGATTATCCCCCTCGCTTAGTGTGGCCGCCTGTAAAAATTTATCTACATTTTCCTGAATATCTTTGGCTACTTCCTGTAAATAATCGGTCACACGGCTAAATTCGGCATACGTCTCTTGCAAATCGGTCAGGAATGGCTCCAATACAACCGTAACCAACTCTTCGTTTAGTTTCTTAACTTTCTCTCGAGCCTCACGGCTCCAAAGGGGAACCTGGCGCATAATCTTCTGCATCTCTTGCTGCATCTCATTAATCTTGGCCTGGATTTGCTCTCGTTCTTCAACCGGCAGAGCGCGAAACGCTTCCGGGGATAATACTTCTCCATCTTGCTCCGGAGCAAAGCCGAGGCCGTTCTGGGTTTGCATGAGAGCAATGCCCCGTTCCTGCGCTTTCTGACTTAACGCTTCCAGGGCGGTTTCCTGCTTGTGCTGCATTTCCCGGTTAATGGCCTGGCGCTGAGTATGGTACTCCTCGCTTTCAAAGGCGGTTGGCAGGGCTGCTTGCAGCTCTTCAATAAAATTTCGCATGTCCTGGCATAACGATACACCTATCCCGGCCGGCAGTTGTAGGCCGTTTGGCTGGTGGGGTTCGTTAAAGTTGTTAATGTAACAAAGGTCGGGCGGAGTGGGATCCGTGGCCGCTCGCTCCTGCAAAAAGTGGCGTACGGCCGTAAATTTGCCCACGCCATTTGGCCCCAGAGCAAAGAGATTATAACCGGCCTGACGGATGCCAATGCCAAAACGGACCGATTCGACAGCCCGCGCCTGGCCAATGATTTTAAGAGTTGGCTTCAGGGCTTCGGTCGTTTCAAACTCAAATTGTTGGGGATCACAATGGGTGTAAAGCTGCGCCGGATCAAGTGGTTTTAGAGATGACATGAACGCTCCTCAGAAAAAATGATGAATGATGATGGGTAAATTTTTCCCATCATAAATTTGTTTCCTAAAGATAAGAGAAAACGCTCTGTTAGGCAACTGTTCGGTAATCGGTAAACGGTGTCCCGTTTACCGATTACCGATTACAGGTCACGGATTACCGCCAGGCTGCTCCCACGGCTTGCCCAGTTTTTCGCGGCGGCTGCGGACCTGACGCTCGACAGCGGCCAGAGCACCTTTAAGGGCGCTGGTTGGGTTATCTCCTTTTTCGGTGGCGGCGGTATGGTCAGGACGGCCGTATACCACCACCGTGGCTTCAAAAATAAAGGCTGTTTCAGCCTGGGCCGGCTTGGTGATGTTCACGGCTGCGCCGATAATGTCCGAATGGCCTTTGGTCAATTTAAGCAGGCGGCTTTCCGCCTCTTCAAACAGATCGGCCTCTGTTACTTCATTCAGGTCGTCGGCCT
>JAWOIM010000122.1:0-7655 GCA_046484685.1 Chloroflexota bacterium
CCTGCCGCAGCCAGGCTTCGGTTTGGGCCATGCCTTCGTCGATAGGTATACGCTGCCGGTAGCCCAGGCGCTGCTCGGCTTTGTGGACGGGATAGGTTACCTGGTTGAGATAATATTGAACACGACGGCCGTTCAGGGGCAAATCCAGCCGCAGCCGGTCGGCTGCCAGGGCAATCAGGCGACCCAGCCAAAGGGGGGTGTGCCGCAGCTTGCAGCCGGCCATGTCAGCATAATATTGGAAGAAGCGCCGCCAGGCGACAGGGGGATCACCAATCGTAAAAGCTTCACCGGCGGCCTGGGAGTGAACGGCCGTTAATAACAGCCCATCTACCAAATTATCAATATAAACCGGATGGGCGTGGCCTCTGCCGTCCCCCAATACCATCGGCACCCCCTTCTGAATCCGATCCAACATGCGCAGCGTCCAGACATCAGAACGTGGTCCGTAAACCATCGTGGGGCGCACAATGGCCAGCTCCAGACCTGACGTCTGCACCGCCGCCCGCGCTGCCTGCTCACCCAACGCTTTGGTCCGGCTGTAGGGGTCTGTTTGGGCCGTATCCAGGGGATGGTTCTCGTCGATCTGGCCCGTACGTGGCGGATCGCCATAGACGGCCATGCTGCTGACCAGCACAAAGCGGTTGACGCCGGTCTCCGCCGCCAGCCGCACCAGGTTGCCGGTGGCCGTCACGTTAAGGTCATGGGCCAGTTCCGGTGGCCCACCGCCCATCCAGGCAGCGGCGTGCACGACCAGATCTTGTCCGGGCAGCAGTTGGGCCATGCGGGCTGTGTCGCGTATATCGGCCTGTTCTAAATGAACCCCTAAGCGGGCCAAATGGGCTGCTTTTTCCAGGGTACGACCCACGCCGGTGACAACGGCCGTTTCTTCTCCGGCCAATCGCTCCGCCAGGCGGCCGCCGATAAAGCCGGTGGCCCCCGTTACCAGCACCCGTCTGCCGCCTAATGCTCCCTGTAAATAGCTCATGCCTCTAGCAGCCCTTCCTCATCCAGCCATTCGCCGGAACGACGCATGCCCTCTTCTATAGAGATGTGCTGTTCCCAACCCAGTTGGGCACGGGCTTTGCTCATGTCATAAACGGCCTGGGTATCGTAAAAATGTAGCCGTTCTGGTGTCAGCGGCAGGCCCAACTGGAATTTTTCATTGAACAAGGCCACCGGCCAGGCAATCCAGTAAGGCACAGTGCGCGGCCGGCGGCCGCTAATCTGGCCCAAATAGCGAAAATAGTCGCGCCAGGTAACCGGCTCATCACAAAAATTATAGGTTTCATTCTGGGCCGCGGGCGTAACGGCCGCCAGCAGCATTCCATCAATCAAGTTGTCGATGTAAATGGGACAGGCCAGCCCATTGCCTTTGCCAAAGATAACGGGCACCCCCTTTTTTATGTAGCGGCACAGATTGAGAATCCAGCTTTGGGCACGGGGGCCATAAACCATGCCGGGACGCACCACGACCAGATCCACGTCCAGTTCAGCCGCCAGTTCGCGGGCGCGTAATTCGGCGATGGCTTTGGTACGGCCGTAGACGTCCCGCAAATCGGTGACGATGGGGTCTGACTCTTTGATAACTGTCTGGCCGGGGAGGGGCGGTCCATAGACGTTGACCGAACTGGTATAAATGACCCGCTGTACGCCGGCCCGGGCCGCCAGGCGCAGCAGTAGGCCGGTCGCTTCCACGTTGCTGCGCAGCGAAATTTCCGGGTCAATCTGGTTTCCCTTTTGGGCCGCCACATGAAAGATGATTTTTTGTCCTTCAATAGCCTGGGCCATCGCCTCCTTATCGAGCAAATCGGCGCGCTGTAGGGTCACGCTGGTATTGTGTAAGAAGGGAACTTTATCTAAACTGCGACCGGTGCCGGTAACGGCCGCTGCTTCTTCCAGCGCCAGCCGCTCCGCCAGCCGGCCACCGATAAAGCCGGTAGCTCCCGTTACCAAAACCTGTTTGCCCCTGAGTGTGTGTGTTGTTTGCCTAATCATGGCCCAAATTGTAACGGCAAATGCAACTACTAACCACAAAGGGCACAAAGGCTTGTTCTGAGCAAAGCCCAAGAAATACGAATTTTCCTTGATTACGCATCACGCATCACGTTTCACGTTTCACGTTTCACTTCAATCGTATACCCGTAACCGCTTCGATCCGGTCCAGAGCGGCCGGCCGGTTGCCCTGGCGCAGCAGGTCCAGCACGTCGGAATCGACCAGTTCATACCAGATGCGTTTGCGCTCGGCGAAGGGCGGGTAGCGCTCGGCCATGGGGGCACGCAGGGCCTGGGCCATCTCCAGGAATTGGCCGTAAGCAGCGTCAAACTCTTGCTCGAAGCGTTGGCGCAGGCGCACGGCCAGGGCCGGGGCCGCGCCGCTGGTAGAGATGGAGAGGGCCAATGGCCCCTGCCGAATTACCGAGCCGGCCACAAAATTACAGGTGGGGATGTCGTCCATGACGTTGACCAGAATCCCCTCGGCCTCCCCTTCGGCCCACACCTGGGCGTTTTCGGCCGGGTCTTCCCCTTCACAAATCACCAGGAAGGCCCCCCGGAGATCGCCAGTTTGATAGGGACGGGGCAGCCAGGTGATACGGCCGTTTTCTGCCCAACCGCTTAACGTCTCCGTCACCGCAGCGTTGATCAGCGTTACGTTTGCCTCACATTCCAACAAACTCGCCACCTTACGTTCCGCCTCGTGGCCGCCGCCAATGACAATACAATGCCGCCGGTGCAGATCGTTTAGGAAGATGGGATAGACTTTCATAGGGTTCTCCTTGGGTCAGTGGAAAGTGACTTCCTCCGTACTTCTCACTTTTTACTTTTTACTTCTTACTTCACACCCCTCACCACGCGTCCATTCTCAAAATGAATGCCACACTCCAGCTTGTTGTGACCTGCCCAGCGGCCGGCACGCACATCTTCGTCCGGCCGGATAGCACGGGTGCAGGGCACGCAGCCCAGGCTGGGATACCCCTGGTCGTGCAGCCGATTATAGGGCAAATCATAAGCCCGCAGGTGGTCCCAGACCATACGCTCGGTCCAGTAGGCCAACGGGTTGAGCTTGACTACCTGATGGGTGTGGTTCCATTCCAGCAAAGGGGTGCGGGCACGGGTGGGAGATTGGTCGCGCCGGATACCGGTGATCCAGGCGCTGTGGCCGGTCAAAAAGCGACGCAGCGGCTCCACCTTGCGTAAATGGCAGCATTGGTCGGGATTGGTGGCCCACAGTTCGTTGCCGTAGCGTCGGGACTGGGCCGCCAGTGTCAAAGCGGGCTGCACCGGCACAAAAGATATATTCAGCCGCCGGGCCAGTTCATCCCGCAGTTGATATGTTTCCGGGAAGAGCAGAGCGGTATCCAGGTAGAAGAATGTTGGTCGGGGACGAATCTGGCTGGCCAGGTGGAGCAGAACCACGCCGGAGGGGCCAAAGCCGGTGCCCAGGGCGGCCTGATCGCCGAATATCTGGGCCGCCCAGCGCAGCAGGTCGGCCGGCGGCCGCTCCTGGAAATGCTGGTTGAGCAGGGCCAGGCCGTCGTTTTGCCAGGTGACGGGGGAGAGTTTTGTGTTTTGTTGGTTCATATTTCTTTTTTCACCCACCACCGAGGGCACGGAGTTCACTGAGAAAAAGCTATTGAACTTCTCTGTGTTCTCTGTGCGCTCTGTGGTGCATTTCTCCGCATGGCGGGAGGCGGGAACACGGCCGTTTCCGGCGGCGTGAACCAGTCTAACTGTGGTTGTAAACCCACTACCTCACCGATGATTATGGCGGCCGGGGGCTGGATACCCTGTGCCCGGTGGCTGATGGTAGCCAATGTGCCCACGGCCACCCGCTGCACCTCGGTCGTGCCGCAGCGCACCAGGGCGGCCGGGGTGTCGGGCGAACGACCGTGCCGGATCAATTCCCGGCTGATAAGGGGCAAATTACTGACTCCCATCAGGAAAATGAGCGTATCCAGCCGGGCCAGGGCGTCCCAATCGAGATCGGCCGTTTCGGCGCCCGTCGTATGCCCTGTCACCACCGTAAAGGAGCGGGCCAGGTGGCGATGGGTGACGGGAATGCCGGCATAGGCAGGGGCGGCCACGGCGCTGCTGACGCCGGGCACCACTTCATAAGGGATACCGGCCGCCCGCAGCGCCAGGCACTCCTCGCCGCCGCGCCCGAAGACAAAAGGATCGCCTCCCTTCAAGCGCACAACGGTATACCCTTTTTGGGCACGATCCACCAGCAGCCGGTTGATTTCGGCCTGGCTGATGCACGGTTGGCCGGGGATTTTGCCCACGTTGATCAGCTCGGCATAGGGGGCGGCTTCCCGCAGTAGGTCGGGATGGACCAGCCGGTCATAAGCCACCACGTCGGCTTGCTGCAAGGCACGCAGGCCCCGCAGCGTAATCAGTTCCGGGTGGCCGGGACCGGCCCCCACCAGGTAAACAAAGCCGTCATAAGCCATCAGGCCACCTCCGCCAGCGCCGGTGCGGCTACGGCCGTTAACGGCTGCGCCAATTCAATTTCCAGGGTTAACGGCCGTTTGCCATCATCTTGCTCACTAACCACTGAATACTGTTCACTGAATACTGAATACTGCTCACTGAACAGTACCCCCACCGCCTCCTTTACCCGCGCCACACTGGGCAGACGCAGTTGATCGTAGAAGGCCAGTTGGAAACGGCCGCTATCCAGCGAGATCAGATTTTCCTGGGCTAACAACTCGACCCCGGCCAGGCCGCGGGTCAGCGTCAGTTGAATACGGCCGGCCAGATCGTCGGTGGGCCATTCCCGCTTGTGGGTATAGCGCAAGCCGGGCCGCCCCTCGGCCATGTTCAGGGCGTAATCTCCCTCATGGCCCACCAGGACAATGCCTGGACCATTGGGCACATGGGCATAATTGGCCACGTCAATGGGCACACCCTCGACCAACCCCTCCCGGATCCAACGCTGGAAAAGGGGAATAAAAGCGGGCAGGTCTACAGCAGCCGCATCATCGACAAAAAATTTCACACTAATTCGTTGCGCAGTCATGATTTACTCCTTGTACAAGGTGGCGAAGTGGCGGGGTGGCGAAGTAACCTTGCCACTCCGCCACCTCGCCACTCTGCTATAGATTCACACCACCGGTGGTGGCCCCGGCTATGCGGGCGTCGCAGGCGTGGGCCGCTTCAATGAACAGTTGGGCCTCGTCTACCAGTTGATGGGCCGAATCCTCGTTGGACTCGGCCGGCGGGTTGTCGTGACGGTTGAAGAGGTAATGGGCAAATTTCCCTTTGGCGTAGCGGTCGAAAAACAGTTTGGTGTCATAAAAACGACGGCGGAACTCGGTGACAATCGTCTCCGGGTCGTCACCCACGTCGATATATTGGGTACGGACCAGCGCTTTGGCTGCCAGCAGCAGCGCCTGGTAGGCGCGGGCGTCGGCCTGCACATAATCCTTTTCATCGAGGGCGATCAGGGCCTCAAAATGTTCTCCTTCCGCTTTGGCAATTTCAAAAGCAAAGAGGGAGATCACTTCCCCGGCACATTCACCCACGCCGATGTCACCAATGGAGAACTCACGGGGATCGCCCCAGTCGGAATAGAAGGTGGGATTGGCAGTGTAGTCGGGAACGGCCGTAAACGGCGTCAACATCGCTTTTACCTCCCGCTTGCCCAACCGCGTCACCCAATCCTGGAAGCTCTCCTCCGGCTGCCGCTCGGCCACATAGCGGTTAGTGATGGTGTCCAACACGTCTGGCACAGACTTGGAGGGCACAGCGCCCACGGCCAGCCCGTAGCTGCCGGCGTTGTCGCGCCAGCGGCCGCCCAGGACTACCTGGAAGTGGGGCACGGTGCGGTTGTTGCGGCGGCGACTGTTACCAAAAAAGCCGATGTCGGCTACGTGGTGCTGGCCGCACGAGTTGAAGCAGCCGCTAATCTTGATGCGTAAATCCTCAATCGCCTGGGGCAGCGAAGCGTTCTTGGCCGCCAGCCGCGTGCGCAGCTCCCCGGCCAGCCCGCGCGAAGCGGCAATGCCCAGCTTGCAGGTATCGGTGCCGGGGCAGGAAGTAATGTCCACAATTGTGCCGGCACCCGCATCACCCAAGCCGACCGCTTCCAGTTCCCGGTAAAGAGCGGGCAAATCAGCCTCAGAGACCCAGCGCAAAACGATATTTTGTTCGACCGTCGTGCGCAGATTGTCGCCCACATATTGGCGGGCAATGTCGGCCAATTGGAAGGCTTGCTCGGCGGAGAGATCGCCCAGGGGCAGCTTGACGGTGACGACGGCATAACCGGGCTGCCGCTGCCGGTAAACGTTAGTCCGCAGCCATTCGTCAAAGCCATCGGGCCGGGTCTGCCCGTTGAGCGCAATAGCCGGCCGCACCGGACTTTCCTGATGTTGGTCGATGTCGGCCAGGTAAGCGGTCCAGCGTTCGTCATGAGGTAGGTGTTCTCGCTCGGCAAAAACCTCGCGGCGGAATTCGTCGATGCCCAACTGGCTGACCAGGAATTTGACCCTGGCCCGGTTACGGTTCCGCTTTTCACCCAGGCGAGCAAAGACGCGGGCAATGGCCTGGGCAAGGGGCAAAATCTCCTCTTCGGCCACAAATTCGGCCAGTAGTTTGGCCTGGTGGGGCACGGTACCCAGACCACCACCGACATAAAGGTCGAAGCCACGTTTGACTTCTCCATCCACCACTTTGGTGCGAGCCAGCAGCCCTAAGTCGTGCATTTTGACCAGGCCGCAGGCTTCATGGGCACAGCCGGAAAAGGCGATTTTGAATTTACGGCCGAAATCCTGCACGTCATCATGGCCCAGCAAAAAGTCGGTCAGGGCCTGGGTGTAAGGGGTTACGTCAAAGGCCTCGGTATGACAGACACCGGCCAGGGGGCAGGCGGTGACGTTGCGTACCGAGTTGCCGCAGGCTTCACGGGTGGTGATGCCCACCGCCGCCAGCCGGCGCATCAGGTCGGGTGTGTCTTCGATGTGGATGTAGTGGAACTGGAAATCCTGGCGGGTGGTAACGTGTAAAATCCCGGCCGAATATTCATCGGCCAGTTGGGCCAGCACGTCGAGCTGGTCAGGGGTCAGACCGCCGTAGGGCAGCTTAATGCGCTGCATGCCGGGGGCGTCCCAGAGGGTGTCTGGCCCTTTGGTCAACTCGGCGTGGGGAAAGGCCAGGGTGCGGCTGGCCACGCCGTCGTGGCGCTGGCCGTTGTCATAGCGCTGGCCGTAGACGCCTTGACGCAGCCGGGTTTCAGCAAATACTTTCTCATCCAGCTTGCCCTGCCGGCGCAGAACGAGCTGGTTTTCAAATATGTCGATGTTATGGGCCATGTGATCGACGATGCGATCGTGCAGGTGATCTTTCCAGGTAGGTGAAAGAGTCATGGGTTTTCTCCTTGGGGGGGTGGCAAAGTGGCACGGTGGCGAGGTGGCGAAGTTTAAAAGAACTCTGCAACTTCGCAACTCTGCAACTTTGCAACCTTGCAACTCTGCAACTATGTAACTTTTATTCAATTAGGTGGAATTGTGCGGGAGTGGTCCCTTACGCTGGAGGTTTAGCGTAAGACCTGTACGAACCAGGAACGAGAACGCTCCCGCTTTATACAGCCGCAACAGGGCATCATACACATGGGCATCATACAGCGGGGGGAGGGGGTGCTGTTCAATGGGAGATATGCC
>JAWOIM010000317.1:0-2598 GCA_046484685.1 Chloroflexota bacterium
TTACCGCCTGCCCTACTCCGGAAATGACGCTGTTGGCGGGTACAGAAGATGGACTGGCAGCTTATGACCCGGCCAGTGACAGTTGGTATCCGGCCACTGATTTGTTTACGACCGAGGCCGTCCAGGGCTTGTTTGGCGTTTCCGGCAATAAGGTGGGCATGTTGGTCTGTGACGAGGCCAATAACCGGCTCATCATGGAATACAAAGGAATTACCACGCTCAACCTGCTTGACGGCAGCACAAGCAATGTGCCCGGAGCGGAGCTTTCCTGGAGTGGCGTGCGTCGCATCACCTCAATTGGGGATCAGATTTGGGTTAGCTCGGGCTACCGGGGTTATACCGTTATCGATGAGGCGGGTGTTCGGCCGTTTAGTAAAAACGCCGCCACCTTCGATGCCGATACCATCTATCATATTGCCGCCGCCCCCAATGGCGACATCTGGATGGCCGCCTCTGAAGGCTTGCTGCAAGTACGCAACAACCAGGTTATTGCTACCTTCAACCGGGACAATACAGACAATTTTGGCACACCCTATTACGTCGCCTTTGATCCGGCCGGTGCGATGTGGCTGGGGATGACAAGTCGCATCTGTCAATTCGACCCGGCCAGTGGGGAGTGCCGGCTCGACTTTACGGCCAGTCAGATTGAGGCCATGCCTTTTGGTGAAGTAAGTCGGATTTTATTCGATGAAGCAGGCAACCTCTATTACCACGCGTTTGAAGGGGGCTGGAGCCACTTCGACGGCAGCGAGTGGCAGCGTTTTCAAGATAATGAGCTGCCCATCCATGCCGTGCAAACCCTGTTTGATGACCGGCAAGGAAATATCTGGATGTTGGGCGGTACGGCCTACACCTTACGTACCGATCTGGAAATGAAGCAGGGTTGGGAGCGTTTTCGGGATATAGGCGGTGAAGACATCGCCGTAGATGCCAATGGCGGTATCTGGCTGGCCTGGGGGCGCAATTTATATCAGTATGATGGCTTTGAGATTATGCGGCGCACGGCCGACGATGGGTTACTGGATTCCTATGCCCGGGCAGTGGCTATCGCCGACGACGGCCGTATCTGGATTGGTCAAGAAGATGGCCTGAGCATCTGGGACGGCCAGGCCTTTACCACCATCACCACGGCCGATGATGGTTGGCCGGAAGGCCGTATCCACACCCTCTTACTGGATGATGGGGTGGTTTGGGCCGGCACAAATCGTGGCCTGGTTCGGTATGAAAATGGCGTTGGCGAACTGGTGCTGCACAGCGATGTGGTGGGCCTGCCCAGCCCTCTGATCTACGCGCTGGCCAAGCTGCCAGACGGCCGTTTACTGCTCGGCACCGGTGGTGGGCTGGCTTATTATGACCATGCCGGGCATGACCATGCTGGGCGCACTGTCACAGCCGAAACGGCCGTTCCCGTTTCCGTTACCGACATCGCAATTAACCATGACGGTGAAATCTTTGTCACCTCTACCGCAGATAGCGGCGGTGGGCTTTACATTTTGGAGGAAGACGGCTGGCTGCATATGACCACAGCCGATGGATTACTCACCAACCGGCTCCGGGCACTGCTCCTGGACAGTGCCGGTACGCTCTGGATTGGGGGTGGTTTTTGGGGCGAAGGGGGCGGCCTGATGCGGCTGGTCCCCTAACTACCTGGTTCGTAGACCGAAAACAGGGCGCGAAAGCAACCACTGTTTTCGGTCTACGATTTCACGCTATTGGCAGCAAGGCTCACAGCCAAATAACAAACATTGGAAAAACAACATGAAATCCAAAATACACTTCTTTTTTATCCTTGTTCTCTGGCTGATTTTGCCATTGGCCACCGCCGGCAGTGGTGTTACCCAGGCAAAATCGATGGGAGACCGGCTGAGGGTCGGGGACGACTCGCAAATCGGCCCGACCTTCACCGTCAACACTACCGAAGATAGCGACGACGTTTGCACCATAAGCCACTGTTCCTTGCGTGAAGCCATCAATGCCGCCAACGCTCAAGCGGGGCCAAACAGCATCATCTTTGCCCCCGCTGCTTATGGAACCATCAGCCCCGCCACGGCTCTGCCTATCATCATCGACGATTTGGTAATTGGTGGCCCCGGCGTGGGCTATCTCATCCTTAATGGCGCTCTGGTTACCCATCACTCTCTCCTGCGGGTTAACAGCGGGTCGCTCTACTTGTCTGGTTTCACCGTTTGGCAAGGGGGAAGCAACATGAACCCGGCAGGGGGGGCATTACTGGCAACCGGCACTTCCCAGGTGAGTCTGAACAGTATGCGCTTTAACGAAAACCGCGCCCAATTCGGTGGCGCACTCGCTCTCTATAATGGCGCTACATTGAACCATGTTGAGTTTTATGGCAATCAGGCAATGGCGGGCGATGGAGGGGCCATTGTCGCCTTTAACGACACCGTCACAATACACAACACTTCCTTCAACAGCAATTCCGCCAGCGACCGGGGTGGCGCTATCTATATGATGGGGAACTTCCTGAATATTTACACCAGTGAGTTTGGCGATAATACGGCCGTGAACGGTGGTGCCATCTATGCCGAAGCGCGCCCCACCATTGACCGCAGCCGCTTTCTGGGCAACCAGGCCACAACC
>JAWOIM010000396.1:0-4315 GCA_046484685.1 Chloroflexota bacterium
CAGGTGACGCTCGAAGGTGAAACCCAATCGCTGCCCCAACCCTTTCTGGTGATTGCCACTCAAAATCCGATAGAATATGAGGGAACCTTCCCTTTGCCTGAAGCCCAGTTAGATCGCTTTATTATGAAGCTGTCTGTTGGTTATCCCAGTGCAGCCGAAGAGCAGGAAATCCTGGCCCGGCGGCGACAGCGAGGCCAGGATGAAGTCACCCTCGCGCCCCAAACCAACAGTCCTGAACTGGTGCAGATGCGCCAACTGGTAGAGCAGGTCTACGTGGCACCTGATATTGAACGCTATATTGTGAGTCTGGTAACGGCCACGCGTCGTCACAACCAAGTTGTGGTGGGGGCCAGCCCGCGCGGTTCGCTGGCTTTGCTCAAGCTTGCTCGTGCCTGGGCCGCCTTACAACAGCGAAATTTTGTGCTGCCCGATGATGTGAAACAGTTTGTGCGGCCGGCGCTGGGCCATCGCCTCATTCTGGATCCGGAATTATGGCTGCGGCGCGGTGCGGCCGAAGATGTGATGGATATGGTGCTGCGTACGGTTGCCGTCCCGGTTATCAGCGCCCAGGCGCCTGACGGAGCATGATGAACAGCCGCGTCCGGTATTTAATTTATCTGGCTTACAGCCTCATTGTCGCCGGTATAGGTCTGCTTGATAACCGGCTGGTGGTGTTGGCTGTGCCTCTGCTTGTTTACCTGGCGCTGGCTCAGTATAGCAACCGTCCTGAGCCAGATTTACAGTGTGAGCGGCAGTTGACTGACAGCACCGTGCGCGTTGGTGGAGAAACGGCCGTTACGCTCACTATTACCAATCAGGGCCAACACCTGGAAGAAGTGCTAATAGAAGATTATTTGCCCTCTGCTTTGGCCGTGCAGGAAGGGGATTCCCAAATTTTAACTCCTCTACTCCCCGGCCAGACGCAAACGCTCCATTACACGCTTAGTGGCTCACGCGGTACTTTTAAACTGCCGGCCGTGCAAATAACGACCAGTGAAACCTTTGGTCTCTTTGTCCAGCAGACGAATTTATCGGCTCCGGCCCAACTGGCAGTGATTCCTACCTACCAACGGCTGCGTCATGTGCCTGTACGTGCCTTACGGACCCTCGGCTTTACCGGACCAATCCCTTCGCGTCAGGGTGGGGCCGGGGTGGATTTTTTTGGCGTGCGCCAATATCAGCCGGGCGATCCCTTTCGCCGCGTCAACTGGCGCGCCATGGCCCGTTATGGCGACATTCCCTACACAACTGAATTTGAACAAGAGCGTATTACCGACATTGGCCTGATTCTTGATGTTCGGCGCAAGGCCCTGCCGGCCTTTGCCCACACCTCCTTGTTAGAGCATAGTGTCGAGGCGACCGCGGCGTTGGCCGATGCGCTGCTGCGGGATGGTCACCGGCTGGGATTACTGCTCTATGGCCAGGCTGTAGAGTGGATTTTTCCCGGCTATGGCAAAATGCAGCGGGAACGAACCCTGCGGGCTTTGGCCGGTGCTTCTCTTTCTGACAGCCAGGTATTTGCCAGCCTGAGATATTTACCGACCCGCCTCTTCCCCTCCCGTTCACAGCTTATATTTGTCAGCCCGCTGTTGGCGGGTGACGAGACTATGCTGCTGCGGCTGCGGGCGCTTGGCTATGCCGTACTGGTTATCAGCCCGGATCCTGTCCAGTTTGAGAGCAGTCATTTGCCCCCAGACAGCTTGCTGCCCACAGCACAGCAGTTGGCCCAAATTGAGCGACGTCTATTTCTGCGCCGGCTGCGGCAGGGTGGGATTATGGTGGTTAACTGGCCGGTAGACCGTTCGCTGGACGAGATGATTCAAGCTTCTGTTGTTTCTGGCCCACCGGGGCGCGTGATGCGGGTGGTTGGTTTATGACGGCAGGTGGCTTATGAAACAGGTAGCTATTTATCAACAAGGGGCTATTGTCAGCGCCGGTGTCCTGCCGCTTATTGGGGCCTTTTTACAGTCAGAATGGGTACTGCTGCTGTTGTTTGGGATGTGGCCGGTCGTTTGGCTGCTGTTGATGTGGGGCGAAGGAAAAGAGAAAACGGCCGTTTATATCCCCGCCGACTATCCCAATTACCTCCTTGTTTTGATTGTTCTGCTGCTGGCCTATGGCGCCTGGTTGGATGTGGCGGTCGGCTGGCTGCTTGGTAGTATGCTGGCTGCCCTGGCCGCCTGGGATCTAGAGGCTTTTCAGAAGCGGCTGCGCCGCGCCACCCATATTGAGCAAGAAGCGCAGATAGTTCAGCACCATCTGCGCCGCCTGCTGGCAGCCTTGACGCTTAGTCTGCTGTTGGGCACTGCCGCCCTGCTGCTACAATTTGAACTTCGTTTTGGTTGGGGCCTCCTTTTGATTTTGTTTGTTGTTCTCAGCTTTAACCAGGTTCTTCGCGGGCTGCGTCAATAGTCGGCCATCCATTAATGGCCGCCAACAACCTCTTCTTTGCCCAGGGCATAAGCATAGGGCATGGCAGCCGTATTATAGTTAAAGCCGATCCGGCCCCGGTGATCGACGGCAATTAGGCCGCCCAGCCCTTCTACCCGTTCTTCCAGCAGGCGCATGGCCGTTTCACAAGCCGCCTGGGCTGAAAATCCCTGCCCCACAAAGTCGGCGGTTGTTTTACAGATGAGTATCTTCATCAATGCTTCTCCATGACCGGTAGCACTGATAGCGGCTGTCCGGTTGTCGGCGTAGCCGCCGGCTCCCACCAGCGGGCTGTCACCCACTCGACCAGGAAGCTTGCGCCGCGTGCCGCCGGTGGAGGTGGCCGCGGCCAGATCTCCGTTCAGGTCGAGGGCGGCCGCGCCTACCGTGTCCTGGGTAATGGATGCCGGTGCCTGGCCCTGGGCAATATCGAGCGCATCCATGCTCTCACGGGCCACCAGGTCTTCCAGGGTGCAGCGGGGAATCCCAACTTTTTCGGCAAATGCTTCCGCTCCGCGTCCCACCAGAAAACAGTGTGGGCTGTCTGTCATAACGCGGCGGGCCAGACTAATCGGGTTTTGGATAAGCTGCACGGCACCGACCGCGCCCAGGTCCAGCGAACGGCCGTTCATAATGAGCGCATCCATCTCAATTTGCCCTTCGCTGTTAAGGTAGCTGCCCCGCCCGGCGTCCAGGTAAGGGCTGTCTTCGAGGATGCAAACGGCCGCTTCCACTGCATCCAGGGCACTGCCCCCCGCTAATAAAACCGTCTGCCCTGCCTGGGCCGCCCGGCGGCAGGCCATCCGTCCCTTTTGCAGCCGCTCCGAGTCCATATCCCAGGCCCCGGCCCCGCCGTGTATAATAATTGCTGTCTTCATCTAACCTCCGTGGAAAAGTAGGAATTTTTGATAGTACGTAGTGCGTAGTGCGTAGGGGTTCTCTCTATGCACTAGACACTATTTTGACCAAAGATAGAAAATTAAGCAATAGGCATGGTATACTCGCGGCTACCATGGTCCAAGACACTTTCATCATTCGCACCAAATTGATTCCGCCCCGCCTGTCGCCGCGCACGCTGGCTCGGCCGCGTCTGACCGAGCGGCTGCTGCAAGCCCGTGACCATCGCCTGACGCTGCTCCAGGCCGGCACCGGCTACGGTAAATCGACCGCCCTGGCTGCTCTGACCCAGACCGACCAGCCGCTCATCTGGTACCAGCTCCACGGTGAAGACAGTGATCCCTTTGTCTTCTTGCTCCATTTGCTCCACGGATTTATGGAGCGAGGGGTAACCAGTTCCCATACGCCGCTGGCCCTTTTTGAAGCATGGGAGCGTAACCGGCGGGGTGCCGGTTGGACGGCCGTTCTGGACGCCCTCAGCAACGATCTGGCCCAAAGCCTGAACGGTCCGCTGCTTCTCATCATTGACGATGCCCATCGCCTGCAGCAAACTACCGAACCGCTGCGCATGCTCGACCACTTTATCGGTCGTGCCCCCGCCCACCTGCACACGATTCTGGCCACGCGCACCCCGCTTAAGCTGCCCACCCTGGTCCGCTGGCGCGTTACCGGCGACCTGCTGGAAATTGGCCAGGCGGAACTGGCTTTCACCGCCCCTGAAATTGATACCCTCTTTCGTCAACATTACAATCATGCCCTGACGCTGGAACAGGCGGCTATGCTGGTCAACCGGGTGGAAGGCTGGCCCATTGCCCTCCAGCTTATCTGGCAGCATTTGCAGCGGGACGGGGGCGCGTCGCTGGCCCAGGCGCTGGGTCGGATAACCGGCAGTGCCAGCGACTTGTTTACCTATCTGGCCCAGGAGGTGCTGGCCCAGCAGCCGGCCGATGTGCGTCACTTTTTGACCACAACGGCCGTTTTGCGTCAG
>JAWOIM010000399.1:0-2817 GCA_046484685.1 Chloroflexota bacterium
CTGCCGATCAGAACCAGCGCGGCGCCATCGACAAGTCCGGAAGAGTTGCCGGCCGTATGCACATGCTCGATTTGCGCCACCTGGGGATAGCGTTGACGAGCGATCTCGTCAAACCCGTGTGCGCCCAGGGCGACAAAGGCAGGCTTTAGGCCGGCTAACATATCCAGCGTAGTTTGGGGGCGAATATGTTCGTCCTGATCCAGCATAAGCGTGCCGTCGGCGTTGTAGACGGGGATGAGGGAGGTAAAACGGCCGTTGGCCGTGGCTGCCGCCGCCCGCTGTTGAGATTGAAGGGCAAACTCATCCACATCCTGACGACTAAAGCCTTCCAGGGTGGCAATCAGGTCGGCGCTGATGCCCTGGGGCACAAAATGAATCTGGCGACCAATCTCCGGATCCAGCATGGCTCCACCGTCGGATCCCATGGGTACACGGGACATCGACTCCACGCCGCCGGCCACCACCAGTTCTTCCCAGCCGGAACGGACTTTCATGGCGGCCATGTTGACCGTTTCCAGGCCGGAGGCGCAGAAGCGGTTGATTTGCATGGCGGGCACATCATCATCCCAACCGGCGTAAACGGCCGCTGCTTTAGGCAGCACCATTCCCTGTTCGCCAATAGGCGTCACGCAGCCCAACACCAGGTCATCAACCTGGCTGGTGTCCAACTCGTTGCGCTCCTGAAGCTGGCGCAGCAGGCCGGCCAGCAGGTCGATGGGTTTGATGGGGTATAAACGGCCGTCTTTTTTGCCGCGGCCGCGAGGGGTACGAATGGCGTCGAAAATAAAGGCATCAGTTGTCATGGCTGTTATTATAACTCTGTTTAGCATCAAGGCTATGAGTATGAGAAAAAATTGACGCAGAGGAGCAGAGTTTTTATTTGTGCAATAGAACCAAAACGTAAAACGTAAAGAGTAAAGTTTCTGCGGTTACGTTTTACGCTTTACGGCGTTACTCCGCAAAATACGTTCGTTGCGATACTTCGGCTACGTTCAGCACAAGTCAGTACAAGCTTGCGTCATGTGCGTTAATTTTTGCACCACAGAGCGCACGGAGGGCACAGAGCAAAAGAGAAAAAACTCTGTGTTCTCTGTGCCCTCTGTGGTGAGTGTTTTTGGTTGCGGCTTCGCCGCGTTATGTCTTACGCAGTTGGGAAGGTAATACCTGTTCGGTGAGCAAGCGGTGGAACAGGGCTGTTTTGTCTGTGCCGTTGGTGGCCTGTTCGATGAGGTCATAACCCTGGGTGTAGGTAAAAATGTAGGAGCGAAAGAGGGGATGGCTGAGAAAGCTAAAACTCTTGGCGGCTCGTTCGGGCGTGGCCAGGCCGTAGGTTTGTATGTAGTCGATGGTTTGTTCTTTGGTGAGCCGGCCACCGTGGTAGTGAAGAGCCGCGTTGCCGTTCACATAGCGCAGTTGGTCGCCGGCCTGGGTTAGACGGGCCATCTGAGCGGCCGTTTCCTCCGTTGGCAGGTTGGCCTGGGGCAGCAGCACCTCACGGGTCCAGGCATAGTGGCTGTCGTCGGGGAAAATTATGTCTACCGCCTGGGTGGCAATGCCTTCGGCAATAACCGCTGCCGGGGAGTGGAGCAGCATGGCCGCCTGTTCGCCATATCCCTTTTGCCGGTAAAGAGTCATTTCTTTGAGCATAGACTCGGTATGGTGGCCGGGATAGCCTTCGTGGGCAAAGGTGCTGAGCAGCCCCAGGGCGCTGGTGGGCACATCGGTATTGAATTCGATAAGGGAACGGCCGTTGCCCAGATACCAGTTATAGGCGCCCCAGGGCTGATTGTCGGTCAGCCGAATGTCGACTGCTTCGTCAGCGGGCAGTTCAACCAGTTCGGCCGTGCGACGGCGTGTTTCGGCGCGAGCCAATTCCAGCAGGGAGAGAATCTGATCTTTCTCGACCGTGTAGCGCTGGCGGCGGACCTCCATGCGCTCGGCCAGGCTGCCCTGCCCCGGCAGCAAGGTATCCAACTCCCGATGAGCGGCTTCAAACCGGGTTTCGGCCACCGGTTGGGGCGTTACATCGTACAGCCGGGCTACTTCCTCAGTGTAGGCAAATGCTTCTCCATTAAGCATGCGCACCGTACAGTCGATGGCCCGTAAAGCAGCCGTCAGGTAGGCGGTCCGGCGGGGATCGGCGGTGGGGATAGTGGCCTGCAGCCCGGCTACATCATCAAGCAGGGCGGCGGGTGCTTTTTTGTCGGTAGCAGAAACGGCCGTTTTTAGTTCGGCCGGTCCGTAATAGGCATCAATATAGCCCTCAATATGCTTGTCGATTTCTAAAACAAGTTGGAGGTAAGAACGGCCGTAGGCGTCTAGGGGTACAGACTGTTGCATCGTCATGGGCCATGTTATCATGGGGCCAATTATAGCAGACGATGGACTATAGACCATAGACGATGGACCATGGTCTGCCGTCCTAATTGCGCCAGGTGTCATGGGTACTGCTGCTGCCGCCGCAGCCGGTGGTCAGCAGCCGGTTGCTGCCGCTTTCCCAGACAACCGTGCCCCCATCCTTTTTGATGTATTTGAACTCGATACTCGTTTCCGGAGGTAAATTAACTGTGCCGCTCCAGATGGGGTAGGTGGCAGGCGAGAGGGCCACTGCGCTGCCCGTATTCCAATTGCCCAGTTCGGCGGTATTGCCCACGACATAAACATCTTGACCCCAATAAGTGGTGGCTTCCACATGAAACGTTGTGGCTGCCGGCGTGCAGCCGCTGCCATTGCCCACGACTGCCCCCACATGCAGGGCCACGGCGTCCATGCCATTCACCTGAAAGTTAACCCAGCCGTTGGCCGGTACGTCTACGG
>JAWOIM010000437.1:0-3703 GCA_046484685.1 Chloroflexota bacterium
CCTCCGGCGCCCAGAGCTACCCCAACCCACCCCCCTACGCCCAGGTGAGTTTTGACAACAAGGTGCGCTACGTGGGTGACCGGGTGGCGGCCGTGGCCGCCGATAGTGTGGAGATTGCCCAAGAAGCGCTCAAGCTGATCAAAGTCGAGTATGAAATCCTGCCGGCCGTTTTTGACGAAAATGAAGCGATCAAGCCGGGCGCACCCGTCATCCATGATGAAGAAGATACCGAGGACATCCATGACGCCCAGCACAACATCGTCCACCACATTGAGGCCGAAGTAGGCGACGTGGAGAAGGGCTTTGCCGAAGCCGATCAGGTGTTTGAACATACCTATTACGTCCACCAAGTGCAGCAGGTGCCCATTGAACCCCACATCGCCATTAGTTGGTGGGACAGCGACGAGCGGCTGGTCATCCGCACCTCAACCCAGGTCCCCTTCCACGTACGGCGTATGGTGGCCCCTCTGCTGGGACTACCCGCCGGACGTATTCGCGTCATTAAGCCCCGTATCGGCGGTGGGTTTGGCGTTAAACAAGAGATGCTGCTGGAGGATATTGTGGGCCATCTCACCATCGCCACCAATCGCCCCGTGCGGCTGGAGCTGACCCGCTCTGAGGAATTCCGCAGCAGCCGTACCCGCCATCCCCAGACTATCACTTTCAAAACGGGTGTGATGGCCGAGGGCAAACTGCACAGCATGGTCATGAAATTGATGGGTAACACCGGCGCTTATGGCACCCACGGTCTCACGGTACAAACCGTGTCCGGGCTGCGCGGCCTCAGCAGTTACAACTGCACCCATCGCAAATTTGACTGCCATGTTGTCTACACGAATCTACCCGTACCTGGTGCCTACCGGGGCTACGGCGGCCCCCAGGCCCTTTTTGCCCTGGAATGCCACATGGATGAAATCGCCCACGGGCTGGGGCTGGACCCCATCGAGTTCCGGCGCAAGAACTGGGTACAGGCCGGCGACCCCATGCCCATTGCCCCCCTACTGGGCGAAGGGGAAAAGGAGACGGTCCACTTTGAGCCGATCATCCAATCCTGCGGCCTGAATGAATGTTTTGAGCAAGGGCTGGCGGCCATCGAATGGGAACGAAAATTTGAACCGAACTGGCACGAGGTGCCGGGCCGGCCCCATTTGCGGCGCGGCCTGGGGGCGGCTATGTGTATGCACGGCACGGCCATTCCGGGGCTGGACATGGGCGGGGCCTCGGTCAAAATCAACGACGACGGCTCTTTTAACGTCTTGGTGGGGGCCACCGATTTGGGCACGGGGTCGGACACGGTGCTGAGCCAGATTGCGGCCGAGGTGTTGGGTGTGCCCCTGCACAAAATCATCATCTATTCCAGCGATACGGATATGACGCCGTTTGATACAGGGGCTTATGCCAGTTCGACCACGTATATTTCGGGAACGGCCGTGCAGCGTGCCGCCCAAAAAGTAGCCGACCAGATCAAAGAACGGGCCGCCCTCATGTTAGAATTGGACCAGTGGCACGACATTAAGCTGCAAAATGAAGAAGCGGTGGCCCCCGACGGCCGGCGCGTCAGCATCGAAGCGATTGCCCTGCACAGCCTGCACCAGGACCAGCAGCGGCAAATAATGGCCACCGCCAGCTACGTCAGCATGGACTCACCGCCTCCCTTTGCCGGGCAGTTTGCCGAAGTAGAGGTAGACACGGAAACGGGACAGGTCACGGTGACCAGGCTGGTCATGGCTGTCGATGCCGGCGTGCCCATCAACCCCATTACGGCCAGCGGTCAGGTGGAAGGGGGCATGGTGCAGGCGTTGGGCTACGGCCACTGTGAAGAGATGGCCTACGACGAGAGTGGGAATTTGCTCAACGATGAACTCGGCCCCTACCACATCTACCGGGCTGACGAAATGCCCTGGCTCAAAACGATTCTGGTGCAGACCAACGAACCAACCGGGCCGTTTGGGGCCAAAGCCATCGCCGAAATCCCCAAAGACGGCGTGGCCCCGGCCATTGCCAATGCTGTCTACGACGCGACAGGGGTCCGAATACGCCGTATTCCCTTCACGCCGCAGCGAGTTTATGAGGCTATCCGCCGTGCGTAGAGCGTAGTGCATAGACGCCTCTTGCTACGTTCTAGGCACTACGCACTAATTCTCTATCTTTCCAGCGTCAGCACATTGGCGTTGGTGCCGTTGGCCAGGATAATTTCAAAACGGTCGTTGGCTTGTTCGTGGTTGTGGAGCGAGAGACCCTCCAACCATTCTTTAGCCACCGTCAGTTCGCCGCCCAGGTGGTCGATGGCCAGCGTGGTCCAGGTGGCTCCGTCATCGCCGGTGTAACGGACGATGGCCGGGCGATTACCATAGCTCCAGGAGAGGGTAATAAAATCGGCCGTTTCGGTCAACTGGCCGAGCATCGTTTGGGTTAGAGCGCGGCGGTTGAGCCACTGCTCGGCCAGGACGACTGTTTGGCCATTGGTTTGGCCGATGATGCGCAGGGAGGCAACGGCCGTATCTGACTCAGGCAGCGGCACACTGCCAACCAAGCTGCGGGCCACAATCCCCGGCTCTTCGGCATAGCGTAAGCTAATAGGATATTCGGCCAGCACATTGCCCGTCCCATCCAATAGCTGCACGCCATAGCCACTATCTGCCGCCAGATACATATCATCATCCCACAGCGACATATGATAAACAGGTTGCAAACTAAGTTGGTCCGACTGATCCAGTTGGGCGCGAACCAGCAGCCGATTAGCTGCCGTACCGGCCTGATCGGGCCAGTTGCCTTTGGTTACCTGATCATCATATAAGGCCGTATACGTATAATCAGAGGTCCATTCAGGGCTGCAATAACTCATCACATCCCGGTACGTGTCGGGGGTTAACAGCGAGGCAGTGCCAAAATCATAAGCAAATTCACCAATAGAGGCACCTGCGTAAGGATAGTTAGGATCAACCCCGGCCGGATTACCACAAGGGGCATGACGACGGCCCATATTGTGGCCAATCTCATGGCCGGCCAGGATACCGGTATTGTCATTCTGACCCAGGTTTAGGCCCAACGACTCACGCCAGGCCTGATCGTCGGGGCTAATCCAACCAATGCCGGCAATGCCGGAAGAAAACCATTGGCTTGAGCCATTGTCAATGGGGATAAAGCCATAATAAAAGAGCGGTGTATTAGTTGAGTAGCCATCTGCTATCTTGAGGCTGTACATATGGTCAAGTAGTGTCTCCCAACTGTCAGCTTCTTCTAAATTTCCGGTAAACGCATGGGGAGTGCGAATGGTGATGTCTATATCGTGAATGGGAAAAGCCCGTTCAATCCAATCACTAATGTAATCAACCGGCTGGGCAGGGTACAAACCGGGGTGGGTAGGGCCTTGATGGGTATAGTCAATGGGCACAATCATGACCCGCAGGGCCGGTACATCATTGAAGCTGAGCGCCAGCGTATAGTCGCTGATTGTCTGGTTGTTGGCCACCTGCATGAGGGGGCTTATTTCGGCCGTTAAGGTCACGTTTCCGGTCAGCCAATCTGGGGGTAAGGTGAAGTTAACGGTACTGGCCAGATTGGCCCGGTCAGGCATCTGCGGCAGCGAGCGGGGATCGGCGTATAGCGTACCTAAGGGCAATCCATCTCTAACGCCGGTCAGGGAGACAACAACCTGAGCGCCGCTGTTTTGCACGTCACGAGCATAAACACGCACCATCGC
>JAWOIM010000491.1:0-7666 GCA_046484685.1 Chloroflexota bacterium
GGCAAAGTTGCAGAGTAGCACCTCTTTCCATTATCCACTTCTTACTACTTACTTTTCACTTTTTACTACTCACTTTCCTGACCCTGTACTCGTGTGGCCGAGGCGATATAGACCATGGCCAGGACGGCGAAGATATAGGCTTGAATGAAGCCGGTGATCAGCCCCAACAACTGCATGATGATGGGAAAGAAGAGAGGTACAATGCTGATTAAAACGGCCGCAATCATGGTGCCGCTCATCACGTTACCAAACAAGCGCACGGCCAGGGCCAGGGTGCGTGACAGTTCCCCAATAATATTGAAAGGGAGCATGATCGGGTTGGGGCGCAGATATTGTTTGAGATATTCGACAAATCCCAGTCGGGAAACGCCGTACAGGGGCACGGCCACAAAGACGCAGATGGCTAAAGCGGCCGTTGTGGAAAGGGAGCCGGTCGGCGGTTGGTAGCCGGGTATAATGGCCAGCAAATTGGCAAAGGCGATGAAAATAAAGAGGGTGCCCACAAAGGGCAAATAGCGTTCGGCCTCCTGCTGGCCAATTTCCCGGATTTGATTACGTACCGTCTCCACGATGACTTCCAGCAGGTTTTGGCCTCGTGCCATGTCGGGATCGGGGGTCAGGTTGCGGGTGATTAGCCAGGAACCGCCAACCAGGATGGTCATCACCAGCCAGGTGAAGAGGATGGTGGCGTTAAGCTTGAGTGGTCCCCACTCATAATAGATGATCGTGTCGGGGCTAATGTCCATATTTGGTAATCAGTAATCAGTATTCAGTAATCAGTTTTGTACTTGCGAAGCCCATCACGTTTCACGCTTCACGTCTTCAGATAACCCTAGTCGCCGTATCAAAACGGTGCGTATCAGAAAGAAGCCGAGGAGGGCGGTGATGAGGTGGGGTAAACGGCCGTTTACCAGCCACACCAAAGCGCCTACCGCCACAGCCATCCGGCCCACAAAGCTGGCCAGGAGCAGCCAGGTTGACCCTTTTCCGGCCGTGACATAGCGTATGGTGAGCCATAAGCCGCCAAAATAAAAGAGACCGATCAGGCCGCCGGCCAGCAGGCTTAACAGAAAACCGCTCCATTCATTTATCCCCATTTTCTTCTGTCATGTCATTGATATGATTGTAATCGTGGCCGATATGGCCATGCTCTTTGTTGACCCAGTACCAGGCGTTCCAGCCCCCCATCATGACGCCGCCAATCATCAGCATCAGTGTCCAGGAGAATTGGCTGGGCCAGGTGGTGTCGATCCAGAGACCGATGGCCACGCCCAGCAGCGTCGGAATAGCTACCGACCAGCCCACAATGCCAAACATGCCCAGACCAAACCAGACGCTTTCGTCTTTGTGGCGGCGGGCGTGCAGTTTGCGCTGTTCCCGGCGGGCTACTTCTTCAGCGAATGATGGGGGACGGCCGTTGTTGTCAGATGAGTCGTTCATTTCTATAGTACCGTGAAACGTGATGCGTGAAGCGTGAGGGGCAGAATCTCACGTATCACGTTTCACGTCTTATAACTCCATAAAGCGGCGCACTAAATCCGCTTCCAGCCGGGCCAGGGCCGACCGGGTTTTGCGCTCTCGTTCGTCTAATATCGAAAACTGCTCTTCAATGACCTGCTGCAACTGCCCCAGGTCGCGGCCGCGTACGGCGTTGCGGGTGGAGACCAGTACCTCACGGCCACATTTTACCAGCGTACCTTCGTCAATGGCCAGAAAGGTTTCCTCGCCCGCTTCTGTTTCAAACGAAAACAGGCCCGGTACCAGCGCCGCCACAAAATCAATATGGCGCGGCAGCAGGCTAAAAGAGCCATTCTCCGCTTCGGCCGTGACTTTAGCCACTTCTTCTTCCAGCAAAACTTGCGTGGGCAGCAGGACTTTTAGTTGCATCATAGCTTAGAGCATGATGCGTGATGCGTGAAACGTGACGAGTGACAACTTCACGCCTCCCGCGTCACGTTTCACTCTTTTTTCGCCTCCTCAATCGCCCCAATCATATACAGTCCTCGCTCTGGAAAATCGGCAAATTCATCGTTGAGGATGCGTTCAGAGCCATCCAGCGTTTCATCCAGCGAGACCAGCTTGCCGCTCATATTGGTAAACTGCTCCGTGGTGAAAAAGGGCTGCGTCAGAAAACGTTCTAGCCGTCGTGCCCGTTCTACCACGCGCCGGTCTTCCTGTGACAATTCTTCCAATCCCAGCATGGCAATAATATCCTTCAACTCCTCATAACCGGCCAGCGTCTGGCGCACCTGCTGGGCAATCTCATAATGACGCCGGCCGACAACGGTGGGAGTCAGCATTTTAGAGCCGGATTGGAGCGGCTCAATGGCCGGATAGAGGCCCTCGCTAGCCCGCTTGCGTGAGAGGACAATTGTGGCTGATAGGTAGCCAAAGGTATGCACGGCTGCCGGGTCGGTGAAGTCGTCGGCCGGCACGTACACCGCCTGCACCGAGGTAATCGAGCCGCTGGCGGTGTTACAGATGCGCTCTTGCAGGGTTGCCAGTTCGGTGGCCAGGGTGGGTTGGTAGCCGACCCGTGACGGGATTTGTCCCATCAAGCCGGATACTTCAGAACCGGCCTGGATGAAGCGAAAGATATTGTCAATCAGCAGCAGCACATCCTGACGGGCATCGTCCCGGAAATATTCGGCCATGGTCAGGGCGGCGTGGCCCACGCGGAAGCGTGCTCCCGGCGGCTCATTCATCTGGCCAAAAACCATGATCGTGTTGTCCAGCACGCCCGCCTCTTTCATCTCGCGGTACAGCTCTTCGGCTTCCCGGCTGCGTTCACCAATGCCGCAGAAGAGGCTGACGCCTTCATACTGACCCACCACGTTGTGGATTAGCTCGGTGATAAGGACTGTTTTACCCACGCCCGCGCCGCCGAACAGGCCGGCCTTGCCGCCACGCTCCAGCGGGGTTAGTAGGTCAATCGCTTTGATGCCGGTATGGAAGATTTCCGATTTGACGGAGCGCTGGGCCAGGGGGACGGTAGGCTGGTGGATGCTGCGCCATTCTCCCTCAACCGGTTCGCCGTCGTCGAGCGTTTCGCCGAAAACGTTGAACATGCGCCCCAGCACCTGTTTACCAACGGGGACTTGCAACGGCCGTTGACTATCCACCACCGTCATTCCTCGCGCCAACCCCTGCGTAGAAGTCATAGCAATACCGCGTATCGTCTGATTGTCAATGTGCGTGGCCACTTCGATGATTATCTCCCCCTCGGCCCCGGCCACCAGACGACTATTGAGGTGGGGTATCTGCTGCGGAAAGTGGGCGTCGATCACACTGCCGCGCACAGAGACGATGGTGCCTGTGTTGGTTTTGTTCGCTTGTTGGTTGGGGTGGAGACGGCCGTTATCGCTCATATATCTTTGAGTATAGTCATCTTACCCGGCAAAGCAAGCTGAACCCGACCGTCTACATCGCCTCCTGCACGCGAGCAAAGGCGTGATCCAGAATCTCCAGAGCCTCCGCCACATGCCGGCGGGTAGCGGTTAGCGGCGGCGTAATGCGGACCACGTTGCCGTATAGCCCGCCCTTGCCGATGAGCAGTCCTAACTGGCGTGTCTCTTCAAAGAGGTAGTTGATGGCTTTTGTGGCCGGTTCCTTGCTCTGGCGGTCGGTGACCATTTCGATGCCCTGCATTAGCCCCATGCCGCGCACGTCCCCAATGACCGGATACTTCTCCCAGAGCGTTTCCAGCCCGTCGCGCAGCAGGTGGCCCACTTCGGCCACGTGCTGGGGATGCGCTTCCTTTTCCATGACGGCCAGGGTGGCCAACGAGGCCGCAGCCGACACCGGATTGCCGCCAAAGGTGCTGATGGTCAGCCCTTTGCCCACCATCTCCTGGGCGATCTCGCTGGTAGTCATGGTATTGGCCAGGGGGAAGCCGTTGGCAATGCCTTTGGCCATCGTCATGATGTCTGGCTGGACGCCCCAATGTTCAATGCCAAACCATTTATCGCCGGTACGGCCGAATCCCGTCTGTACCTCGTCGCTGATAAAAAGGCCGCCATACCGCTTGATAATCTCATGCACAATTTTAAAATATTCGGGCGGCGGCGTAATAAAGCCGCCCACCCCCTGGATCGGCTCGGCCAGGAAAGCGGCAATGTGGCCGGAGGTGGTGGTGCGGATCACATCTTCCACGTCCTGGGCGCAGGCCACGTCACAGGAGGGGTAGGTCATTTTGAGCGGGCAGCGGTAGCAGTAGGGGTTGAGGGCGTGCTTGATGCCCAAAACCTGATCGCCGCCAATGCGCCAGGGGCTGTGGGCGGTCAGGGCCATGCCCATGGCCGAACGGCCGCTGTAGCCATGACGCAGGGCGATAATCTCTTGATTGCCGGTGGCGGTGCGGGCCAGTAAGACGGCCGTTTCATCCGCATCCGTCCCCGACGGCGTAAAGTAGGACACCTGCAAATCGCCCGGCGTAATTTCGGCCATCTTCTCGGCCAGGTTGACGTGGACCTCGTTGGGGTAAAGGGTGGAGGAGTGAATCAGCTTGCTCGTTTGCGCGGCAGCGGCCTCGACCACCTCCGGCCGGTTGTGGCCGACGCTGGTGGTCAAAATGCCGCCAAAAAAGTCAAGGTAACGCTTGTCGTCAACATCCCACACGTACAGCCCATCCCCATGACTCAGCGGCAGCGGCTCCGTGTAATACAACACATGGTTAGGCCAGAGATATTTCTTTTGTTTATCCAGAATTTCTTGGGTTTTATCACTCATGCTGTTTTCCTTGTATAGAATGGTTCGTGAAACGTGAAACGTGATGCGTGATACGTGAGGGCTTTTCACGTTTCAGGCATCGCGCTTCACGTAGGTTCGTATGCATCATTCTCCCACAAAATCAACGACGCCCAGCCACCGGTTAGCTCGTCGGGGAAGTAATCGCGCAGAACGCCCAGGACTTTGAAGCCGTTTTCCAGTTGGAAAGTGAGGGTTTTGTCGTACAGCTCCCCGGCGGCTACTTTATTGACGTATTCGGCCGCGCTCATTTTGTCCTTGTGTTCGCCAAAGCCGGGCAGGACACCGCCGGCCAGAATCCCCTTGCGGTTGAACTGACGCACCACATCTTTACGTAACTGATAGAGGTGACGGCCGATTCCCCGCCGCCGGTAGTCGGGATGAACACTGATGTCGGTGCCGTAATAATAGTCGCCGTCAGTGTCGTGTTTTTCGTACCCGCCCGGCCCGGCAATTTCATACAGCGTGTGTTGGGGGTGGTCAAAATCGAAATTGACAAAAATGCCGGCCCCCAGCCCCACCACCCGCTCCCCATCCAGGACTACAAAGTGGCCTTCGGGGAAAACCTCGGCCATGTTAACTACATCTTCGGCCGTAAAATAATAGTCGGCCGGTGTGGTTGGAAAACAGATCGCCTGTAATTCGGCCACTCCCGGCCCATGCTCAGGGCGGATGTTGGTGTAGGTCAAGTCTTTCATAGTCTCTCCTTTGGTGGTGGCGAAGCAGCGAAGTGGCAAAGTGGCGAAGTGGCGTACTTACTTCGCCACCTCGCCACTTTGCCACTCTGCTACCTGGAAATGTTCAAACTCGTTCTCACTGGGCAGGCCCCAGACGGCCCAGAAGTCACCGCTGCGGGGGCGCATGATGGCCGCGCCGCAGGATTCGATGTGCAGGGGCGGGGCGGCGCGAACGCAGATGGCTTCGGCGTCGCGGGTAAGGGCGATGAGGTCGTGGTGGGTAAGCGGCCGTTTTTGCAGCAGATCGAAGGCGCGGTGCAAGCGGGCTTCGGAACTGGCCTGGGAGGCGGCCGGCCGTACCTGGGCCAGGGCGTTGGCTTGAGGCAGCAGGCAGTGGTTGGTGTGGACCAGGCAGTCGTCACCCAGCGGCGTGATTTCCTGGTGGGTGGACATGGCCTCTACGTTGTAGCCACTCCCCGTACTGTCAAAGAGCAAATAGTTGTGGGCGCCGGCCAGCGGGGCCTCGGTGATACAGGCCAAGGCGTCATCAATGTTTGTCTGCTGCAAGATTTTACGCACGACAAAAGGCCAGGTGACGCCAAGTTGGCCGTCGGCCCCCAGCAGGTTATTGATACCCACGGCAATGCCGGCGCTGTTCATCCCAATCTGGCCCAGGCAGCCGACGGTGGTAAAGACCAGGGCGTTGGGAGCGTCGGCCGGCTGGATGCGCAGCAGAATGACAAATTCGGTGGCCGTGTCGTGCATATCCCAGGTTTGGGCCAGGAAACCGGCGCCGTCGGCCAGGTGATCGGGGACGATAACGGCCGTGCAGTCATCCAGCGGCAGTCGCTGGCCCGGTCGGGCCAGCTGATTATAGACGGTATCGACAAAATCGGTAAAGCCGCCGGCAATGAGCAGTTCGGCCCGGGAAAGGCCGGTGGCCTCGGCCAGACCACGCACTTCGTCCACCAGGTCGGGGGCGTAAGCTTCGTGGGCAGGCAGGCAGGCTTCGGCCAGGGCCAGCACTTCGGCGCGAGGTAGTGGCCCGCCGCTCCACTGGCCGCCGCAAACAAGCGCCACCCGCTCGTTGGTGTAGCGGATAATGTCGTTGCGGTAGGAACGGCCGTGGGCGAATCCCATCTCATAGGGCGAACCGGTTACAGTTAAAAGGCGAATTTGTTTAGTCATGCAAATGGTCTCACTTATTTTTGTAGATATCGCGCCGGTGTCCGATTTTGATTATTGTGATAATCAATTCTTCATCCTTGATTTCATAAATGATGCGATAGATGCCCTGGCGTACCCTGTATTTATCCTGTCCCGATAACTTTTCGCAGCCAACCGGACGAGGGTCAGTTGCCAGGGCTTCAATGCGTTGCAGAATGCGTTTGATGTTTGTATTGAGAATGGGGCGAAGATCTTTAGTGACAGATTTCTTAAAGACCAGTTTATAATTTGCCATCTGCTTTTAGCGCATCCAGAAATTGCTCATACGTAAGCGTTGGTTCGTCAGCGCGTTCGGTAAATGCCGCTAAGTCCTCCTGGTCTTCGGCCAGGGCTACTCGTACAGCTTCATTGACAAGTTCGGAGATGGAACGCTGCGTATGGGCGGCTTTTAGGCGCAGGGCAGTGTGCAACTCTTCATCAAAATAAACTGTGGATCGTTTGGTCATCGTACTCATAACGCGAAATCTCCTTGACATTAATGGTATGTGATTAACACTCCCAGTTTAGCGTCACAGCATCATGGCGTCAAGACGTTTTCTGAATACCTGTCACTGAATACTGGTTACTTATTACTGACAGCGGCTGCTGCTGGGTGATACAGTGAATGTTGCCGCCACCCAGCAGAATTTCACGGGCGTAAATGCCTACGACTTCACGGTCAGGGAAGAGGCGTTGGATGGTTTCCAGGGCGGCTTGATCGTGGGGGTCATCGAATTGGGGTACGATGACGCCACCGTTGGCCACGTAATAGTTGATGTAGGTGCCGGCCAGCCGCTTGTGGCTGCTGCGTTCTAAGGAACCGGCTACAGGCTGGATGCCGGCCGCTTCTTGCGGCGTGATAGTCATAGGCGTGGGCTGGTGGATACGGTGGATTTGCAACGGCCGTCCCCTGGCATCCGTCTCGCGGCACAACTGTTCGTAGGCAGCCAGGGAGATGGGATACTGCGGGTCTTTCTCATCGTCGGTCCAGGTAAGGGCCACCACGGTGGGCCGCACAAAGCAGCAGAGATTGTCCA
>JAWOIM010000549.1:0-12143 GCA_046484685.1 Chloroflexota bacterium
GCCGTTTGGCCACCCTACAGGAGGAGGTCAGTGGTCATAAAGAATCCTGAAACAATTTTAAGCGGAAGCCGGCGGCGGGACGAGGCCAAGCTGCTGCATCAGACCCAGAAAGTCGGAGTTGACACGGTGTTCTACAATACGGCCGTCGCGAATGCGATTGATGGTGATCCCGCTCACGGCAACCTCCTTGCCGGTTGGCGCCAGGCCCTGGAAATCGCCGCCGCTGTGAACGGCATACATCGTAGTGCGCGTGGCCACCCTGTCTCCCTCGGCGATTTGCTCCTCGATGGTGAAGCGGGTGTCGTTGAAGGTACTATTCCACATGCCAATACCTTGCAGCAGCGCCTCGCGATTCACAGGACCAGAACCAATGTGGGTATAAGCGGCCACGTCAGGTGCTAACATCTCCTTGAGTGCCTCCTGGTCATTGGCCCCAAAAGCTTCAAAAAAATGGCGGACAACAGCTTTGTTCTGTTCGGTTGTCATGATGACACTCTCCTTCTATTAACTCAGGTGCAAGGCACGGCTAGCAAAGCTACACATGTCTAAATCATTGGGCCAGTACCTTGCACCACTTTGCTTAACCGCTGACAACCTAACTATGTCATAACTCGCCGCCGATAGCATTCGTGTACACACGTATTCCCTTACGTATTTCCGAGTCCGGCTTCAATGCCCCAACGCACAATTTGGGCGCGGCTGGTGAACCATAGCTTAGACAGGATGTTGGCCACGTGTTTTTCCACCGTACGCTTGCTAACCACCAGCTCGGCACCAATCTCCCCGTTTGATTTGCCCTGGACGATCAGCGCGGCCACTTCACGCTCGCGCAGCGTCAACGCATTCAACTGTTGCCGCGCTGCCTGGACTGCGGCCGCTTTGTGGGCCGTGTCCTGCGCGTACTCCACTGCCTGCTCCAGAGAGACAATATGCCCTTTGGCCTGTTCGGCCTGAAACGCAGCTTCGCTCAGAGCAGCGCGGACTCCTTCCAGACAATTTTCATACGCCAGGCGGGTAGCGGCCCAGGCTGCAATAACCTGTTCGCCACCAATGGCTGCCACAGTTGCCAGCAAACGAGCAGCGGCAGCGGGCATGTTCCTGGTGAGAGCCAGGGCAGCATAACCGATCAGACACTCAGCCATACCCGGCCTGTTTTGCTGCACCTGTTGTAGAGCCATACTTTCGTCAAAGAGCGCGTGGGCGCGGTCCACGTCGCCCAGTTGCAGGCAGGCATGGCCCAGATTGTGCAGCGCGGAGGCCAGGTCGCGCACGGCGTCAAGTTCACGCAAAAGAGCGATGCTTTCTTCGTAAGCCGGTTGCGCCTGGAAGTAATCCCTTTGACAGCGGGCCAGATCGCCGGAGAAATTCAGGGCCATGGCGATGCGGTAGGGGTTCCCCGCCTCACGCAACAGCGGTAGGGCCTCGTCCAGCATGGTGCGGGCTGCATCATATTGGCCCACGGACATGGCGGTGTAGCTGTAGATACTCAGGGCCAGTCCCAGGTAATACCCGTCACCTAGTTCGCGCCGCAGTTGAATCACCCGTTGGGCAAGGGCGAACTCCATTTCATAATCGCCCGCCGCCCGTGCCCCGTAAGCCTGGACCGTCAAGGCCCAGACGAGCGCCGGCTTGCCCTCTTCGCCGGCCGTTTCGGCCAGGAGTGCAGCGTCGCGGCCATAGCTCATTTGCGCCGCCCGGTTGCCCCGGAATCCGGCCAGAAACGAGGCGTAAGCCAGGGCATTGGCCCGCATAACCGCAGATATACCCTCGTCGGTTTGGGCCAGCAGCCGCTCCATCCAGGTCAGTCCTTCGGCGGCGTAGTCGCGGATAGTCCAGAATTGGTAGAGGGCAATGGCCAATCGCAGCCCGGCCTCGACCTGACCGCTTTCTAGTGACCAGGCCAGGGCGGCGCGGATATTGTCATATTCCTCTTCCAACCAGTTTAGCCACACCTGTTGGTACGTTCCCCTTAGTTTCGGCTCTGTTTCCTCGACCAACTGTAAATAGCAATGGAGATGCCGGTCACGCAGCAACGGCCGTTCACCGGCCGCGATCAATTTCTCCTGGGCATACTGGCGGATTGTCTCTAGCAACCAGTAGCGGGCCTCACCCCGCTGCTGCGTTCCTCTATTTTGCAGGTAAACAAAATATCCATCCGGAACTAGCAACCAGTAGCGGGCCTCACCCCGCTGCTGCGTTTCGGCCAGAACGAGTGATTTGTTAACCAGCGACGAAAGCAGTTCGAGCAGTTGCTTACGGCGCAAGCCCTCTCCTGCGCACACAGTTTCGGCCGTGGCCAGCGAGCAACCCTCGGCAAAGACCGATAACCGCCGCAATAGGATTTGTTCTGGCTCAGAAAGTAAATCGTGGCTCCACTTAATGGCGGCGTAGAGGGTATCGTGGTGGCTGTCGGTCAAATGAACGGCCGGAGGCAGCAGTTCAAAAAGATAGTCGAGACGGGCAGCGATCTGTTCGGCCGTCAGGACGTTGAGGCGGGCGCTGGCCAACTCGAGGGCCAGGGGAATGCCGTCGAGCCGGCGGCAAATGGTGGCCACGGCGGCGGCATTGTCCGGCGTTAGTTCAAAATGGGGTAAAATGGCATGGGCACGTTCCAGGAAAAGCTGCACGGCTTCATATTGACCGATGCCATTTACGTCATCCGCCGGCAAAGTGTCTGGTGGGAGAGACAACGGCCGTACCGGATAAAGCATCTCACCCCTGACGCCGAGCGGCTCACGACTGGTGGTCAGGATGGTTACGGCCGTGTTGGCCAACAGCATTTCGGACAGCCCGGCACAGGCAGACAGCAAATGCTCGCAGTTATCCAGCACCAGCAGCAGTTGCCACTCCTGAAGCGCAGCCAGCAGTCTATCCAGCAGCGACTGGCCGGGCTGCTCCGAAACGCGCAAACGACGGGCAACTGCCTGGGGCACCAATGCCGGCTCCGCCAGCGATGCCAGTTCCACCCAGCAAATGCCATCCGCGTAGTGGTGGTTGATCTCGCCAATCAGATGTAAAGCCAGTCGCGTTTTGCCACAGCCGGCCGCGCCTGTCAACGTAACCAGCCGGGCCGAGGCCAAAAGCTGGCCGGCTGCGGTTAGCTCCCGCTCTCGCCCAATAAAGCTGGTGTGTCTGGTCGGGATGTCTGGTCGTCGCGGGTTGCGTATAATGCTTTCGTTTCCAGTCTGGCTCATAAGCATTTCACCATACTAACGACTTTATGATTTAGCCTATGATACCATCTCTGTGTGCCGGCGACATAGATTATGCAGATAGGCCCAATGAATTCAGGGTGCCGGTTACTAAAGTTAGTAAACTGTTTATCGTTATCTCGCTGCCGCTTAGAATGGCTTCGGTTGGCAGCGTCAGCTTCCAGCCGGTTATGCGCTAATAAGAAAAGCAACGGCCGTACCCGCTCACGAATACGGCCGTTTACCCATTTACACCAACGCAACGCCGCCTAGCGCGTTGCGGGAAACAATTTCAGGCTTTGACTTCTGACTCTTGTCGGGTGTCACTGCCTGGGCCTAAACGGCCGGCCAGGCCGGTGATTCCGGCAGCGAGCCTGATAATGCCGCGCATGGGCGCGGCCACCGGAGAAATGCGACCTGTGCCGTTGGCTTCTGCCGCCTGACGCACCAGATCATCTAGCTGTGCCCGTTGCTCCAGTTCGTGCTGGTGTTGTCTAACATACGTGTCGATCATTCCAGGAAGTATGGGGTAATTCATCGTATATCTCCTTTTTGCTAACCTTGCTCAATACTGATGGCCTAATCATCGCACCAACACGTAAACGGCTTATGAACAAATCGTTTGCAATAGGGTTGCCGGAATCAACAAAACGTAAACAAATAAACCAAGAACGTAAACAATAAGAAAACGGCCGTTGCTTTATGCTATACTGTCGCAAATAGTCGTTAATGCTGTAGGGGCAACCCTTGTGGTTGCCCGGTGGTTGCCCACACATGTGCCCACAAGAGGGCGGGCACAAGGCCACGCCCCTACAGCACGTCAGGTTTGAGTGAACAAAAGATCGGCCAGATTTAATCCCTAAATCCCGCCCATCCGCGTTCAAAAGGACATAGCCATGACCGCGCTCTCCTTATATCTTTTAGGCCCCTTCCGAGCCGAACTGGAAGGTGAACTGTTAACCGACTTTCGCACGCGCAAGGTACAGGCCCTGCTCATTTACCTGGCCGCCGAGAGGCAGGCCCACAAGCGCGACCTGCTCCTGGAATTGCTCTGGCCGGGGCTGCCGGAAAGGTCGGCTCGTTCCAACCTGCGCCAGATTATTTATTATCTGCGCCAACTCCTGCCCGATGCGCCCAATAACGGCCAACCGCTCATCATCGTCAACCGGCAAGACATCCAACTGAATCCCCAGGCTGACGTTACCGTGGACCTGGCCCAATTCCAGGCGCTGTTAGACCAATCCCAGGCCCACGACCATCTCGACCTCTTCCTCTGCGCCGACTGCCGCCGCCACCTGGAACAGGCCGTGGCCCTGTACCGGGGCGACTTCCTGGTTGACTTCTACCTGGACGACAGCAACGAATTTGAGGAGTGGGCCTACACCCGGCGTGCCTATTTTCGCCGCCGGGCGCTGGATGCCCTGGCCATCCTGACCACCATGGCCACCCGCCGGCAAGATTACGCCCAGGCCCAGACCTTCGCCCGGCAGCAGTTGGCCATCGACAATTTGCGTGAGGGTGCTTACCGGCAGTTGATGGCAGCCCTGGCTCTAAACGGCCGTCGCCAGGAAGCACTGGCCGTTTACGAAAGCTGCCGCCGCCTGCTGGCCGCCGAACTGTCCATGGCCCCGGCCGCCCGGACCACCGACTTCTACGAGAAGATACGGGCCGGCGACCTGCGCTTCGATACCATTCCCAGCCAGGGCGTGCGCGGCTACGAATTGCAAGAGCAGATCGGTGAAGGCGGCTATGGCACCATCCACCGCGCCCGGCAGCCGGTCATTGGCCGCGAGGTAGCCATCAAGATCATCCGCCAGAAATATGCCAACGATCCCGATTTCATCCGCCGTTTTGAGGCCGAAGCCCAGATTGTGGCCCGCCTGGAACATCCCTATATCGTGCCCCTCTACGATTACTGGCGCGATCCGGAAGGGGCTTACCTGGTCATGCGCTACATGCGCCAGGGCAGTCTGCTCACCGCCCTGCAAGCCGGCCCCTGGCCACCGGAACGGGCCGTTAGTCTCCTGGAACAGGTGGCCGGCGCTCTGGCCGTGGCCCACCAGCGGGGCGTGGTCCACCGGGACATCAAGCCGGGCAACATCTTGCTGGACGAGGCCGGCAACGCCTATCTGGCCGACTTCGGCATTGCCAAAGACCTGACCAGAGAGGAGCCGCTCACGGTCGCCGGTACGGTCATCGGCACCCTCGACTACGTTTCACCTGAACAAATCCTGGGCGAAGCCGTCACCCCCCAAACCGACATTTACAGCCTGGGGGCGGTCCTATATGAGACCCTGACCGGCGAAAAGCCGTTTAGCGGGGCCATTGCCAACCTGCTGCAAAGCCATCTACACGAACCGCTGCCGCCGGTCACGGCCAGCCTGCCCCACGTGCCGGTAGCCATCGACGCCGTTTTGCAGAAAGCAACCGACAAGACGCCGGCCAACCGTTACGCCGGCGTCCTGGCCCTGGCCGAGGCTTTTGGCCGGGCGGTGCGCGGCCAGCAGCCGGATCTGGTGGGCGAACTACGACCCACCCGGCCGGCCCTGGCCGAAATTTACAACCCCTACAAAGGCTTACGCGCCTTCCAAGAGGCCGACGCCAACGATTTCTTTGGCCGCGACGCGTTGGTGCAGCAGTTGTTAGACCGGCTGGATGGGGCGGCTGTGGGGCGCGACGGCCGTTTCCTGGCCGTCATTGGTCCCAGCGGCAGCGGCAAATCCAGCGTGGTCAAAGCCGGGCTGCTGCCGGCCCTGCGCGACGGCGCTCTGCCTGGTTCGGAAAACTGGTTTGTGGCCGAGATGACCCCCGGCCGCCGGCCCTTTGAATCCCTGGAACTGGCCCTGTGGTCGGTGGCCGTCGAGCCGCCGCCCAACCTGGTAGAACCCATGCGGCGCGACGCCAACGGCCTGCTGCGCACCATCCGCCGCATCCTGCCCGACACAGCCGGCGGCCAACTGCTGCTGCTGGTGGACCAGTTTGAGGAGCTGTTTACCCTGGTGGAAGAGGAAGAAGAACGCACTTTCTTCCTGGACAGCCTGCTGACGGCCATCAACGCCCCGCGCAGCCCGCTGCGGCTGGTGGTGACGCTGCGGGCCGACTTTTACGACCGGCCGCTGCAGCGGCAGCAGTTGGGCCAGTTGCTCAAGGAAAATACAGAAATTGTGCTGCCCCTCAACGCCACCGAGCTGACCTGGGCCATTCGCGAACCGGCGCGGCGCATGGGCGTGGGGCTGGAAGAAGGACTGGCAGCGGCCATTGCCGCCGACGTAGCCGACCAGCCGGGGGCGCTGCCCTTGCTGCAATATGCCCTGACCGAACTGTTTGAGCAGCGGCAAAATCAGCATATTACCCGCGCTGCTTACGAAGAAATTGGTGGTGTACAAGGTGCCCTGGGTCGCCGGGCCGAAACGCTCTACAAGGAACTGGACGAGCATGGCCAGGCAGTTGCCCGCCAGCTTTTCTTGCGCCTGGTGACCCTGGGCGAAGGGGCCGAAGACACCCGCCGCCGCGTCCTCCTCTCTGAGCTAAAGGCCCTGGATACACCACCCATACCAGCAGCACAGGCAGAAACAGATGAAGGATCATCACGCATCACGCATCACGCATCACGTATCACGGCCGTCCTCGACCGCTTCGGCGCAGCCCGGTTTCTAACGTTTGACCGCGACCCGCTCAGCCGCAGCCCGACGGTGGAGGTGGCCCATGAAGCGCTGTTGAGCCAGTGGCCGCGCCTGCGGGGCTGGCTGGCCGACAGCCGTCACGACGTGCGCTGGCAGCGCCTGCTGGCCACCGCCACCGCCGAATGGCAGGGGGCCGGAGAGGAAACGGGCTATTTGCTGCGCGGCGGCCGGCTGGACCAGTTTGAGCAGTGGTCCGCCAGCAGCAGTGTGGCTTTGACCAGCGAAGAGCAAGCCTTTCTGGCTGCCAGCCTCACCGCCCGCAGCGCCCGCCGCGCTGAAGAAGAAGACCGCCGGCAGCGGGAGCTGGAAACGGCGCAAAAACTGGCCCAAACCGAACGGCGGCGAGCCGAGGAACAGGCGCAGTCAGCCCAGCGGCTGCGGCAGCGGGCCGCCTTTCTGGCCGGGGCGCTGGCAGTGGCCGCGCTTCTGGCCATCCTGGCCTTTACCTTTGCCCGCTCGGCCAGCCACAACGCCGAACTGGCCGCTGCCCGCGAAGTGGACGCCCTGACCAATGCCGAACTGGCGGCTACCCGCGCCGCCGAAGCGGTCACGAGCGCCGGCCTGGCGGCCACGCGGGAAGTTGAGGCCATCAACAGCGCCGGGTTGGCCACCGCCCGCCAGGCGGAAGCGGAAGCGGAAGCCAACCTGCGGGCCACGGCCGAAGCCATTGCCATTGAGGAACGGGAAGCGACCGAACAACAGCGGGCCCTGGCCGAAGAGCAGGTCCGCCTGGCCACCTCCCGCGAACTTGCTTTGGCTGCCTTGAACACACTGGACAGAGACCCGGAGTTGAGCATTTTGCTGGCCTTGCAGGCTATCGAAACCGCCTATACCCAGGCAGCCGAAGACGCCCTGCACCGGGCCGTCCAGCAGTCACGCTTGCGCCAGGCGCTGCCCGGCGTCAAGCGGGCAGTGTACCACCCCAATGGTGTACTTCTGGCTACCGTTAGTGAAACAAAGCTACAGATATGGGATCTGGCCACAAATCAGTCAGTGTTAACGGTCACCTTACCGGCAGAACCCAGAGGTGTCGCCTTTAGCCCTGACGGCCGGACCATTGCCACCGGTCACGAGGGCGGTGCCGTTATCTTATGGGATGCTGCCAGCGGCGCCGAACAGCGCCAGCTTGTTGGCCATACCGGCTTGGTATACAGTCTGGTCTTCAGCTCGGACGGACAGCGCCTGGCCTCAAGCGGCGCTGAGGGTGTGGCTATCTTGTGGGACCTGGACAGCGGCGAACCTCTGTTCACCTTTCCGGGCGTAGTTCTTTGGTCCCACCAAATTGCTTTCAGTCCCGACGGCGCTTTGCTGGCTGTGCCGGAGCTGGGCGAGGGGGAAGCTGCCAGTGAGGGTGTCATGAACTTGTGGGATACAACCTCCGGCGCACGACAGCTTACAGTGGGGCCAGGGATGGGGGCATTTGAATTCAGTCCGGACGGCGCTTACCTGGCGACAGGTGCTGCTGGCAATCGCACCATCATCTGGGACCTGGCCGCCTCCCTGGCCGCAGGGACAGGCCAGCCAGCAGCCACCTTGACCGGCCACACCAATGCGGTGTTCGATGGCGTCTTCAGCCCGGACGGATCGCTCATCGCCACGACCAGCGCTGATGGTACGGCTAGGGTATGGGACCCGCGCACCGGCCAGGAATGGTTCAAGTTGGCCGGCCATACCGGTGATGTTTGGGGTCCTATATTCAGCCCTGACGGACGCCGTCTGCTAACGATTGCCCGAGACGGTGTTCGCATTTGGGACGTCTCTATTCCGGGCAATGAAGAGGTAATGGTTCTGGCCGGCCCCGGCGGTGCGGGCTACACGCCGACCGCGCTCAGCTCTGATGGGCTGTACCTGGCTCTGGGCAGCGTCAGCGGCCTTACCCATCTCCATGACGCGGCCACCGGCGAACTGCTGGCCGTCCTGTCCGGCCACAGCCGTGGCATCCGCCGGCTGGCCTTTAGCCCTGACGGCCAGCAGTTAGCTACGGCCAGCCATGATGGCACGGTCAGGGTGTGGGATGTGGCTGCCTCCTTGGTCGCCGGCCAGGGCCAGACCCTATTGACCCTCGACGCCCATGAGGCCGACGCGGTCATTGGCGGCACGTTTAGCGGCGTTGTAGGCCTGGACTACAGTCCGGACGGCACGCGCCTGGCAACCAGCGGGGCCGACGGGTTGATACGCTTTTGGGATGTGGTTAACGGCGAATTATTGGCCACCGTGGCGGATTATCCGGGTGATGCCGGCGTCTGGAGCGTGGTTTTTAGCCCGGACGGTCATTATCTCGCGGCCAGCTTTGAAATTCGCGGTGATGAGCGCCTGGTTATGGTCGTGAAGGTGTGGCGTCTGTCCGGCGACGACCTGGAAGAGCTGTACACATTAACTGACTTCCCCGGCCGGATTCACAACCTTCGTTTCAGCCCCGACAACCGGTATCTGTTGACGTCAGGTGGGGCCGGCCACCTGGCGCTCTGGGATGCCGGCTCAGGCGAACTGGTACGCTCACTTTCGGGCCACACTTCCACGGTAATCAGGGCCACGTTCAGCCTGGATGGAAAGGTGGTAGCCAGCAGCAGTGGTGGAGACGCCTCCGTGCGGCTCTGGGACGTGGCCAGCGGTGACAATCTGCTCATTTTGACCACGGATGTTGCACAGGCAGAATCCGCTTTCAGCCCGGATGGAACCACCCTCTACGCCAGCAATCAGGCTGGGGAACTGCGGGTTTATGCCGTGCAGCTTGAGGCGCTGGTCAGCCTGGCCCATGCCCGCCTGACCCGCTCGCTGACGGCTGAGGAGTGCCGGCAGTATTTGCACCTGGCGGACTGTCCGGCGGGGCAATGAGTGGTTATCGGCAAGTGGTGCCAGGCAATGGCCGTAGGAGTTGCAAATGGCTAGAACCGGATGGCCAGTGCCTCGCACCGCTCAGGTTTAGTAGTTACGATAAATGAGAAAAATCTGCGTTTATCTGCGTAAATCTGCGTCCTATTCTTGAAGGAGGTGAGGGTGATGGATTAGCGAAAAAGGTTTTGATTTGTTCGCAAAGGCGCGTCTGGCAGACGGAGCATTAAGCCCTCTGGCCAGCACAGAGAGGGCCAGTCCACTTCGTCACTAATTGGGATATATCCCAGGAGGTTGTGTGATGTTCGCAAAAATAAACTGGAAAATGAAGAAGGTCACGGCCGATATGTTCAAAATTCGGAAATTTGCTGCTCACGAGTGGCCAACCTACAAGAATATACGGCTGCGCGCGCTGGCCGATTCGCCTGACGCCTTTGGCCGCACGCTGGCCGAAGCGCAAGAGTACGCGGATGACTATTGGTCAGGCCGCCTTTCATCCGGGGCAAACTCTGGCCGGGATCTGCCTTTGGTAGCCGAATGTGACGACGAGCCAATCGGCTTGACCTGGGGTCGAATAGAAGCGTCCCGGCCTGAGGTGGCCAATCTGTACCAGGTATGGGTTGATCCAGACTACAGGCAGCATGGCGTTGGTCAACTGCTGCTGGAGAGGGTTATCACCTGGGCCAGAGCTGAGAACGCCCGTTACCTGGACCTGGGTGTCACCTTTGCCGATAGTCCGGCCATGCGTTTTTACCGAAGGAATGGCTTTGAACCGCTGGCCAAACCCGGGCCATTGCGGCCGGGATCACCGTTATTGGGTCTGCCCATCAGTGATGCGGTCTACCGGTAGGCCGCTGCGGCGGGCCACGATGCGGAT
Organism: Chloroflexota bacterium; assembly: GCA_046484685.1. Lineage (GTDB taxonomy): Bacteria > Chloroflexota > Anaerolineae > Promineifilales > Promineifilaceae > SLGK01. Next base: position 10,584 of record JAWOIM010000549.1, read on the forward strand.
TGCTTCCGGCGTAGGGGCATGTTGCTACCTCCTTGCTGTTTGTTACCGGAACTTCCGGCTGACGGCAATCTCATGGTGGGACAGATACCCGCGCTCAACCATCTTGTGATTATCATGCCATAAACGGCCGTTTGACACATCGGGGGTTTCCCCTAGATTAGGGGTGGGCAGCCCCTATATTGGGGAGACAGCGGGTCGTTATTTTCGTCACGGGGCATTGGCTCTGTGCTTGTGTATGAAATCGCCATAAAAATGGCAAACTGGCCGGCCCCTAGCAGCGTTCCCACACCACCCAGAGCAGCCACATCTGCTACCCGTACCAGCGATTCCCCCAAACCCTCGTTGACCAACAAGGTAATGATGGCGTTTGCGCCATAAATCGACAAAGTCAGGCCGCCATCCTCGAGGTTCACGGCCGTGATGCTTACCTCATCGGTTACAATAACTTTGACGAGAGTTGGAACGAGGTGGTCGGCCCCGATCGCCTCCGTCATCGGTAACGGTTGTGAAACGCTACCCCCGAATCATGGGCAGGAATATCTTAAACTGCTCTTGAGCGTGGACGATAATGGTCACCGTTGCCGTCGCAGTTCCGCCCCGGCCGTCGTCCGCTGTATAGGTGAATGTGTCGGCGCCGCTAAAGCCGGCGTTCGGTGTGTAGGTGAAAGAGCCGTCCGTGTTAACTGTGACCGAGCCGTTGGCAGGGCCAACAGCCAGCACGGCCGTTAGCGGGTCGCCGTCCGGGTCGCTGTCATTCGCCAACACTCCCGGCGCGGCGACGGTTAATAATTCATCCTGCTGCGTTTCGTAGCTGTCGTCCACGGCCGTTGGCGCGCTGTTGGGGATCTCGTTGATTGTGATCGTCACCGTGGCCAGATTGCTGGTGGCCAGGCCGTCATAGGCGCGGTAGGTGAATTGGTCCGCGCCCACAAAACCGGCCTCGGGAACGTAGGTAAAGGAGCCGTCACCGTTAAGGACAAGGTCGCCGGCCATCGTTGTCGAGACTAGCAGCGCGCTCAATGGATTTCCGTCCGGATCATGATCGTTCTCCAGGACGCCGGGCGCGGGTATATTCAAGGTTGCGCCTTCCATCGTCTCGTAATTATCGTCGCTCGCCACCGGGGGGGCGTTCTCTGGCGCTGTGGCGTAGTAGAGGCCGCCGGTGTGGCGATAACCGCTCCAGGTACCGATGCCGCCCCAGACGATCATGGCGTCGCCGGTCCAGACTGCGGTATGGAAAATGCGGGCCTCGGGCACGCCGTCCAGCGTCGTAGGCGTCCAGGAATCGGTTTGCGGATCGTAGCGGCCGCCTTCGTAGCTTTCGGTGTGGCAGGTGAGCGTGCCAGACTGATTACAGCCGCCACCCCAGACGATCATTTCGGCGCCCGTCCAGACGCCTTTCGCGGAACGCGCCGGCAGCGGCGCGTCAAGGACGCTGGTGGCGCGTTCCGCGAAAGGCGTCTGGAGCGGCGCCGAAATGATCGTCTGGGGCGGCGGGTGTAATCAGCCCGGCCTGCTCACCTGCCACACCGAAAGCTACGAAGGCGGCCGCTATGATCC
>JAWOIM010000591.1:0-3883 GCA_046484685.1 Chloroflexota bacterium
TTCACCAGTCTGGTCCACACGTCATAGCGCCAAAAGTGGAAAGCTCGCCGTCGCAGTCCGGGCATATCCAGCCAGTCCATCAAGATAAAGTAGCCGTCCAATTCCAGCAGCGGGTTCAGGTTGACAAAGACGCTGAGGAAGGCAATAAAGCCCATCTGGTACAGGAAGGTGATCCAGAAGGTGTCGGCCACGGCCGCTGTCTCGGTCCCGGTCAACAGAGCCAGCAGCAGCCCCATGAGGCCGCCCAGGATCAGCCCTGTATGAGGACCGGCCCAGGAGACCAGAATCCGGTCACGCGGCGGCGAGAGCCAGATGTCGCGCGTGTCGACAAAAAAGGCGGGCATGCCCCAATAGATAAGAAAGCCGCCTCGGTTCAGCTCCCGGCCAATATGTTTGGTCATCAGGCCGTGGCCCAGTTCGTGGATGGTAATAACAAGCAGGTTGGCCAGAATGAGTGAGGGAATGGTCCAGCCTCCCTGCCCCAGCAGGGTAAGCTCCTGTTCATAAACCAACCGGCCAAAATGGAAGCCCCCCCACAGAATAATGAGAAGGAAAAATAGCTGGGCCGGCCGGCTAAACAGGTGTGATGTACGCCGGTAGAGGCCGTTAAAAAAGGTGTCCAGGCCCTCGATGGCTACTTCGCTGTGGAAAAAGCCGCTTATAAGCTGGCGTCCCCGATTGGTGGGTGAGCGGTGGGCCAGGGCCTGCTCAACCTGGCTGTAGAGATAGGTTGGTGGATCTTGCAGAAAGTGGCCGTCGCGCAGATCGCGTACCAGCCGGGTCAGGTGGCCAATGGGCAAATTGCGGTAGCGGCGCAGGCTGTAGAGCAGCAGGTCTTTGATCGTGCGCGTGCCGTCCATTTGCCACCAAAGAGCGTAATCTTGTTCAGATAGACGCAGGTAGGATTGGGTGGTGGACTGTTTGAGAACGTAGTAGGGGCCGGCGCGTGATTGCAGGCGAGCGGCGGTCACGTTGTCACTGCGCTGGGGCCGGTAGGCCGTCAAGGAGACCATCTCGACGATGTGCTGCCAGAATCCGGTGGAAGAGTTGCTTGTGGCCATGCCTGTAGTCTAGCATGAGTGGGGCAGGGTGTGAAGGAAAACGGCCGTATTTGACGCGGTTTGTGGGCAAAGTTATCATGGATGCTGCTTAGTAAGAATCAATATGGACGTGGATATACCCTCACAACTATAAATTCATCGTCTACCCCTGATTTAATCAGGGGCCATGGTCCGTCGTCCGTGGTCTGCATTACGAAGGAGACATCATGCCCTTACACCTACAATTTCCGCAAACGGCCGATTTTGTCATCATTGGCGGCGGTGTCATGGGGGCCAGCACCGCTTACCATCTGGCGCTGGCCGGGGCCAAAAATGTGCTGCTGCTGGAACGGGAACCCTTTTTTGGTCAGGGCGCTACCGGACGCTGTGCCGGGGGTGTGCGCTACCAGTTTGCCACCGAAGTCAATATCCGTCTTTCTATGGCCAGCATGGCCCTGATTGAGCGTTTCGAAGAAGAGACAGGCCAGGCCTGTGATTATCATCCCTGTGGCTATCTGTTTGTGCTCACGCGACCGGAGGATGTGGCCCGGTTTGAGCATAACGTGGCCTTGCAGCACCGGCTGGGGGTAGAGACAGAATGGCTCACGGGTGACGAGGTGCGCCAACGCCTGCCACTCATGGTTTTTCCTGATGCCCTGGCCGGAACTTTTCACCAGAAGGATGGGTTAGCCGATCCTAACGGCATTGTCATGGGTTACATTAAGCGGGCACGCCAGATGGGGGCAACGGCCATAACCGATACCAGCGTTACGGATATTATCACAGAAGGGGGGCGGGTAACGGCCGTGCAGACTAACCAGGGCCTTGTGCAAACTAGCTGCGTTATCAATGCGACCGGTCCCTGGGCGGGGCAAATTGGCCAGATGGCCGGGGTTGAGATTCCCATTACTCCCCTGCGGCGGCAAATGATTACCACCACGCCTCTGCCCGGCCTACCCCCCGATTTTCCCTTTGTCATCGACTTTGCCCAATCCCTCTACTTCCATCGCGAGGGGGAAGGCATCTTGACCGGCATGTCCAATCCCCACCAGACACCCGGCTTTGACCAGAGCATTGATCATGAATGGGAAATGGAGGCATTGGGCGCAGCTATCGAGCGGCTGCCCTTGCTGGAACAAGCCGGCCGAATGGCGGGTTGGGCCGGTCTCTACGAAGTAACGCCCGACGCCCATCCCATCTTTGGCCCTACACCGCTGGCCGGTTTCTGGCTGGTCACCGGCTTTTCCGGCCACGGTTTTATGCACGGCCCCATTGCCGGTAAGCTGATGGCTGAATGGATCCTGGAAGGGAAAGCTACCACGGTTGATGTCAGTTCGCTGGACCTGGCCCGCTTTGCTGAAGGGCGGCTGATTGTAGAGTATAATGTGATCTAAGAAAGATACGGCCGACTCCAAGTTAACTCAACCCGCCTGACTCCTGCTTTATGGGTCCGCCAGACTGTAGCGCATTGCCCGATCTATTATCTAACCACCAGCGGCAGGTAAAGGTAGGGCAGCAGCCCTCCATATTCGGCCGCGCCAATGTCACAGGCCGCACCAACCGGCCGTGACGCCCCCCGCTGATCGGTGGCCGGACAGCCCACATTCGTGCCGTTATTGATGGCCGGGCTGCCGCTTAGCGGCATGTGGGTCAGCGTGGGGCCACCGTTATCTTGCAGCGGGCCAAGTTCCGGATCTGTATGCCGCTGATCCCCTTCAATATCTTCAGGCACACAACTGCCGTCGCCGATGATGTTGTATCCTTCTGAGATGATAGATGGGCCGTCACAGTTCAGGCTGGGGTCAAGCCCATTGCGCGTCAGGCTGTTGGCCATAATCGAATTTTTGGCATTGATATTGCTAAAGTTGTTAAAAATCGCGCCCCCAATGTCCGCCCGGTTGATGTTCATGGTGACATTTAGCAGTACAGCCTGGGCGCTGATATTATTGTATAAGCCGCCGCCCGTATCGGCGAAGTTGCCGGCAAAGGTGCTGTTGGTCACGCTTACCTGGCCGGACGCATTATAAATGCCGCCACCGTGGGTCTGAGCCACGTTGCCCATCAGCAGGCTTCTGGCGACTGAGACTGTGCCACCATCATTGTAAATGGCACCACCATGCACGCCGCTGTTGTTGATAAAGGTGCTGTCGCTGATGGTGACCACACCGCCATTGTTAAAAATGGCGCCGCCGTTGCCGCTTGTACTGCTGTTCTCTACCGTTACTAGCTGCAAGGTTACAATGTCTTCATTGTAAATCGCACCACCGGCAAACCCGTCGGCCGCAAACAGGGTAATATTGCGTACCGTCAGGTTGCCGCCATCGTAGACGTAAAAAATCTGGCGCAGATTTTCGCCATCCAGCGTAATTTTGCCGCCGCCGTCTACGGTAGTGGTCTGCGTAATGACGGACGTGGAAACGAAAATCGTATGGGGGGCAGGCCCACAGTTAAATGTGATCGTTCCGCCGCCGGCAATGGCCGTGGCCAGAGCGGCATCGGTGCAGCTTGCCGGTGACCCGGTACCTACCACACCACTGATGTGGGCCACGCTGGCAGCGTGGGCCGGGAGCGCCCGGTACAAGCTGCTGAATACCAGGGCCAATCCTACCAAAATTAAACAGAATGCAAGAAACCTGCCAACATCTCTTTTCGCTGTCATTTTTCACCTTTTTTTGATGGTCCCGGTGGCACGATGTAAGCCTACCTGGAGTGGAATGAGGACCTTGTTTATAATAACGGCCGACCATACTTCTGCCACGCTTTCAAGCCCGTTTCGATCAACTCGCAGCCCGAGGCCACGCTGCGTGCCCGCTGCTCGGTCGGACCCCCGCCAAAAACAGAAA
>JAWOIM010000043.1:0-8234 GCA_046484685.1 Chloroflexota bacterium
ACGTGGAACAGGTAGTGGCCCGGCCCGACAGAACCAGCGTGGTCATTCACAGCGAGGGGCTGCCGCGCGAGGACCGGCTCTGGCCCGATGGTGGCCAGCACCAGGCAACCGATTACCGGTTTGAACTCCATCTGCCCGACGGCCGTATCTTAACCAGCGAAAGCTGGACGCTGCGGCTGGGCGGCGGCACGCTGACCTTCCCGCCCCTGCCGGAGGATGTGGCCGACGTGACGCTGGTGGTCGGCCGGCTGCCGCTGGTTCCGCCGGGCTTGTACGCCGAAAGCTGGCAGGTTCCGCTGCGCCTGCAGCCGGCCACGGCCGATCTGATCACTGCGATCTACCCGCAGCCTTATGTTGTGACAGAAGCGGCCGTTACCCACCACGACATCACTGTGGAGGTATTGGAAGTGGCCCACACACCGGTAGAAACGGCCGTGTTGATTCAGGTGCAGTGGGACGATCCGGCGTGGCTGATGTTCCATCTCCACGGCGGCATGCGTAGTCCCTACCTGGTGGATGAAAACGGCCGTACCTACCGGCAAACGACGCCCTCCAGCGGCGGCTCACAGGTGCAGACCATCGCCAGACAGGTTGAGGCAGTGACGCCCACGCCGGTTGTGGCACGGCCGGCATTGCGCCAGGTGCTGCACTTTGAGCCGGTTTCGCCGCTGGTGCAGCAGCTTACGCTGGTGGTTGATCGTCTGGAATTTCAGATGCCAACAGAAGCCGCTTTTACCTTCGATCTCGGCCCTGACCCGCAAATTGAGGATACCTGGCCGCTGGATTTGCGCCTGGATGTGGCCGGATTTCCCGTTCATATCACGGCCGCCCGGCTTATTGTGGAAAGCCATGACCGCGTGATGCGGGGAACGGAACCGGATATACTACCCCGTCTGGCCCTCCAGTTTGACATCGAGCCAATTCCCGCGATGGAAAACTTGACCTTGCAGGGCTTTGGGCTGGACGGCAGTCGCAGCGGCTTCACCGGCAGTAGTGGCAGCATAACCGAAGACGGCCATCGTCAAATGGCCGTCGCCGTATTCATGCATGAACCTTTGCCTACCGGCGTTGTCACCATCACTATCCCCCGTGCCTCGATTGTCTGGCAGGGACCGTGGGAGGTTAGCTGGCCGGTGCCGTGAGCCCACGGTCCGTAGAAACGGGGCTTTTGGCAAAAGCCCCGTTTCTACGGCCTTGACACCTGGATTACAATAGAAACAAAGTAACTATACAGACCTGACAGGTCACGTTTCACGCATCACGGCAAGAGTCACTTTTATCTGTACGCACTTGGAGGCAGTGAGATGAGGTACAGCAGACAATTGATCCTGGTTCTCCTTTTGTTATTCTTCCCTGTTCTAGCAGGCAGCCCCGCCCCGGTTTTTGCCTGCAGTTGTGCCCCACCCCCACCGCCTGCCGAAGCGCTGGAGCAGGCCACGGCCGTTTTTGCCGGCACCGTCACCAATATTGATATACCCGGAGGTACTATCATCAGTACGGCCGATCCCGTTGCCATTACTTTTCAAGTGGAGACCGTCTGGAAAGGGCCGGTTGAGCCAACACTACTGGTCACGACGGCCCGCGACAGCGCCTCTTGTGGCTATCACTTTGATTTGAACCAGAGTTATCTGGTCTATGCCTATGGCTCTGAACGCAGCCTGGAAACGAATTTGTGCAGCCGCACCACCCGCCTGTCGCCCATACTGGAGGACCTGGTCGTCCTGGGTGAAGGCACCACACCCCCGGCTGTCCTGGTTCTGCCTGAAAGCCCGGTAATGTCCCTGCCGCTGCTGCTCTTTGGTCTGTTGGCCATTTTGTTGGGTCTGTTGGGGCCGTCCTTAAACCGGCGGTTAGGGATTGGCGATCGGGAGCGCTATTTTACCGTGCCTCACTTTCGCCAGACGGCCAAGTGGACAACTCGATTGGGCCAGGCGATGCTGCTGCTGTTGGGGGCCGGCTTGCTTATGCAGGCTGTGGGCGGACAGGTGTTTGGGAGAGAAACGGCCGTGTTTCTCAGTTACATCTTGCTGGCTCTGGCCGTCCTGTGCATTCTGACGATGATTGGCCTGACCCTGCGCCACTGGCGGGCCTGATAGAGAAAAGGGGATCACAATTGGCGATCACAATGCTGGTGAGCGCGTTTCTTCCTCGAAGGTTTCGGCGTAGAACCAGGTGATGATGCGGGCGTCGTCCCACGGTTTGAGCGCCTGCATCAGTTGCAGGCCCACCTCGCTGACCATGGCCTGACGGTAGGCGGCCTCGGAAGTAAAATAGAGCTCATACATCAGATAGTAGCGACTCTCCCCGCCTGGTTTACCGCCGATACGGCCGACTTCACTCTTGAACAGCCCTTCTAATTGTTCGGCCAGGGGCAGGTGTGTTCCCGAAAAAAAATCGTCTACCGCGCTGCTATCGTCTACCTGGCGGTAAAGGGTGGTGAATTTGAACATGAGATACTCCTGCAAGTGGCAAGTTCCCTGCGACCTGCACCTTGCCATTTGTTACTCTTCCCACAGAGCCACTAACTGCCGCTTGAGCTTTTGTCGCTGCCGTTTGTAGGCGGTTTCACTGATCTCACCTTCTTCATAGGCGTCATCGAGAGCGGCGATTTGCTGAAGCAGTAGTTGGGGAGTGGGAGCCGATTCGGTTGTGGCCGGTCCCCGCTGCCATTGATAGATGAAGACGCCGGCAGCCACCACGGCCGCCAGCAAAAAGACCGCTCCCATCCAGACTTCCCAACTGCGGCTGAGATCGCCGGTGACTGCTGGGCTGCCTGGCTGAGCGGCGACCTGCTGCGGCTGACCTTGCAGGCCAAATGTCAGATTACCGGTGATAGCCGGTTGTGGATTGACATAGTTGAGAACGGTGCTGTTGCCCATCACGCGCGGTTCCTGAGGCAGCCAATCCTCACCGGAAATGGTCACGCCGGTCTGGGGCATGGCAATGGAGGCTTGCTGCACCTCGTAGTTGACGGCATGGGCCACGGTCATACCGGGCTGGTAGGGCAGACCGTAACCGACGAGCAGGTTGAGGCTGCCCTGGCCGGGGCGAATAGGCAGCGTATCGGCAAAGCCGGTGGGAGTTTGAATAATTTCCTCGGCAGGGATGAAGGAGTCGAGGCTGCTGAAACCGCGCTCGAAGGAGAGGCTGTGGGCGTTGGGCGGCAGGCTGAATTGGAATGTGCCGGCCAGGGGATCGCCATCAACACCGACAAAGACGGCCGTATGCAAATTGCTCACTACATACAGCTCATTGATAAATATCTGGCCTTCTACAAATTGCACCACCACATGAATACGGTCGATGAGAATACCGCTGGGGTCGCTGGTGGGATCGTAGACGGTGATGGGCATGTTGATATTGGGGTGGCCGGGATCTAGCTGCATCGGTTCACTGCTGTAGGAGATGCCGTCATAGGCGAAGTTGGCCAGGTAGACCCAGGCCGCATCTACCTCTTCCAGGTCAAATTGAAAACGGCCGTTTTCATCCACCTCAGCCGTTAGCGATAAGCGCTCATTCAGATCCATGTCAAAGGCCCGCAGCCGCGCTTCGCCGCTGCTGAGGGCCTGGCCGGTGGTGGCGTTGGTCACATCACCCACAATAATGGCCGCTTCAATGATCTGGCCGGGTGGCATCTCAAAAGGAGGCAGCAAGTCGGGTGTGGTGTCCAGGTCGGCCAGGCTAAAGCTCAGGCTGCGGCCGTAGTCGATGACCGCCAGCCACTCCTGGTCAGATAGCTCAAGCTGATGCTCCTCCAGCGGATTGGCGGTCAGCCGGGTAAACACCATCTGGTTGCTCTGGTCGGCCCAATAGTCGAAGTCGGTGAGGTCGGGCAGGTCGTCCGGGCCGGCGTGGCACTCGGCGCAAGTGGCCTGAAAGATGGTCTCCCCTTGAGCAATGTCGTCGGGTGGCGTGGCCAGGCTAAAAACGGTGGCCACTAAATGCCAGCGGTCGTCGGGCGGGATAGGGTTGGTACTAACGCTGCCAAAGGGGGGCATGCCCTGCACCAGACGGCCGTTGCTAATCACATCATAGAGGGTGTTGGGAACGGCCGTAAAGCGGTAATCGGCGGCAGAAAAAGCCATAGGCGGGGCCGGTAAGTCAGCCGCCATCTCCCCATCACCCGCTCCCAAGGGTCCATGGCAGTTGGCACAGCGCTGCTGGAACAGGGCAAAGCCAATATCCCCGTCTGGCCGTACCGTTGGCGGCACAACCGGTTCCTGGGCCACAATCGCTCCGGCCGGCCAGGCCAGTAAAATAAAAAAGCCTAACAAGGCCAATAATAATCTTTTTAGCAGGTTGTCTGGTTTAATCATAGGTCGAGGTGGGAAAAGGGTAAAGTTGTGGAGTTGCCAGGCGGCAGGATGATAAAGGCATTCTGTTTACTGAACACAGGTCACTGATTACCGGCCAGACGGTGACCACAGGCGGCGCAAAACTTGTCGCTGCTTTGCACGGGCTGACCACACTCGGTACAGAAACGGCCGTTGGTGGTGATGGCCGGTGTGGCCGGGACGGGAGCGGCCATTTTCTTCTTTTTGCGTTTTTTGGGGACCGGGCCAGAGCGGCGCAGAGCAGAAACGGCCGCTTCAATGCGTTCATCAACGTCCAGATCGGCTTCACTATCATCCGGCATGGGCAGCCTATCAATCTGCTGCATGACCTGGGCGGCTTCGGCCACCAACGCCTGCCGCTGGGATTCATACACCTCAGTCGGCAGTTTGCCCGTTTCATGGTCAAAATCAAGGATTCGAATCTCGCCCAGCAGCATTTCCTTCGTCACCTGAAGCTGCTCGTAGCGGGTTAACTCTTTTTGCTGCTGCGCCGTCAGGTAAGGATGAAGCAGCACCAGTATGACAAGAACAAGTAAAGCAAAACCGAGTAAAATAGAACCAGTTGTCATAGTTTTTTAGTACGTAATACGTAGCACGTAATGGGCAGTGGTGTTTTGCTACGCACGACGCATTACGCACACCATAAGTTATTGGGCTAACAAATCGGCCACAATGGCATCTATCATTTGCTGATTGACGGGGCCAATGACCACGTGGGCAATGGTGCCATCTTTGCCGATAAAAAAGGTTTCAGGCACGCCGGTGATTTCATAATCGCGGGCAATACGGGAGCCGAGGTCGGGCGCATTGGGATAGGTGATATTAAATTCTTCCATATAAGCGTTGGCCCGGTGTTCGGCATCCAGCCAGGCCACACCCAGAAAAATGACGCCCTGATCCCGGTAGCGTTGCCAGCTTTCTTCCAACAGGTCGGCTTCATAACGGCACTCTACACACCAGGAGGCCCAGAAATTTAGGACCACCACATTGCCGCGCATCTCTTCCAGGTTGCTGGCGGGGAGAGTGTCCCACTCGTAGCCATTGAAAAATTCCATATTGAAGGTAGGGGCCGGCTGTCCGGCTTCGGGGCGCACAGCGTTGGCCCGGTGTAGTCCCCAACCGGTGAGAAGTAGGATGGCGATCACCGCAGCCCAAATGGCAATATTGAGCCAGTTAAGTCCGTTTGCTTTTGTTTGGGTTAAATCACTCATAGTTCTTGTAGGGGACACGAATTAACGCAGATGGACAAGATAAAAAATCCGCGTTTATCGGTGTCCTATTATTCCCGGCCGATTTCTTGCTCGACGCGCCGAATGTAATCGTCATCAACGGCCGTTTCGGGTGTCTGTTTTTTCTTTTTACCAGTTAGCGGCGGGGTAGGGGTGGCAGCGACAGACGGCCGTTTCAGCTCGCGCAAATAACGACTGAACAAAACGCCGCCAAAGGCCAGAATTAGAAACGGGGCGGCCCAGATTAACCAGTTAACTCCTCGCCGCGGTGGTTCAGCCGCCACGGCATCCCCATATTGACGCACAAAATGATCAATAATCTCCGCCTCGCTGCGCCCTTGGGCCAACTGGAGGCGAATCTCTGCCCGCCAATCGCTGCACGCCAGCGTAGGACAGGTATCCAGCGGAATCCCCTCACAAACCGGGCAGTAAATCTTGCTGGCAATGGCGTTGACCTCATCATCGCTGATTTCGGCCGTTGACGTTTGTGCCCAGGCCGAACCGGCCAGCAGCAGAGCCGCCAGCAGAGTCAGTATAAAGGTGAGCAGTCCGGGTTTGGTAGTCATAGTAGTCAGTAGTCAGTAGTCAGTAACCAGTAGTCAGTAATCGGAATCAATCTTCTGACTTCTTCCTTTTTACTTCTTACTTTGTACGCTAGTACCCAGAATTTATGATTTTGCAGGTTCGTAGTAACGGCTTTGGCCGTCTGACCGCTGAAGCGGTTACTACAAACCACCCCGCAAATTTAGAAAGTTGAGGTACTAGTCTCCGGTAACGGCCGCTACCGGGCGTCTTGGCTCGGCGGCCAGCACCTTTTCGTCGCGCCGGTCGGGCCAGGCAGCAATCATGGTGCCCAGGACAAAGATAAAGCCGCCGGCCCAGACCCAGTTGATTAATGGGTTGAGATAAATACGGAAGGTAGCCGAATCGACGGAGGTTGGTTCCCAGTTGATCAACAATACATAAAAATCTTCGGTAATAGTGGAGCGGGCATCAGGGATGGTCATGGGCTGCTCTGTGCGCACATAAAACTCACTGCGCGGGAACAACTGGGTCACATACTCCCCATTTTTCCACACGTTGACCGTTGCTTCGGTAACAATCAAGTCATCCAGGCCGGCATAACGGTTCAGCGTATCAAACTGCATCTCGTAAGGGCCAACCGTTACCGATTCTCCTCGCTCCAGCCGAATTTGGGTCTGCTGCTGGAAGAATTCGGTGCCAATAATACCAAAGGCCATCACAATGACCCCCATATGTATCCAGTAGCCGCCGTAGCGTCGCCGGTTGCGGGCCATCAACGAAGTAAACGCAGCCCAGGGATTCTCACCCCGCTTCATCCGTGCCCGTGTCCCTTTGTAAAATTCCAGCACAGTGAGAATGGCGGCCAGCATCACAATCCAGAAGCCGAGCAGTGCGCCCCAACTGCGAATACCAAAAGCAAACAAAACGGCCACAAAAACAGCCGCAGCCAACGCCGGCCAGCGCACGGCCATACCAATACGCTCGGTGCTGGTACGGAACCACATTGTCAGGGGAGCCACCCCCATAAGCAGCAGCAGCGCGGCAAAAAGCGGGCCGAGGGCCAATTCATAAACGGGTGGTCCCACAAACCCCCGTTCACCTGTAAACAGTTCGGAGATGATGGGGAAGAAGGTAAAGAGAAAGACGATGGCCAGAATCGCCAGGAACAAGAAGTTGTTATAGAGGAAAGCTGCCTCTCGTGACAGGTAAGATTCAATCTGGTTGGGCGTGGCCAATTCCTGGCGGCGGGCAATCAGCCAATAGGCAGAAAAGATAAAGATGAAGCCCATAAAGCCGAAGAAATAGGGGCCGATCTCTGATTGGGCAAAGGAGTGGACGGAGGAAATAATGCCCGTCCGCACAATAAACGTGCCCAAAATAATCAAGCAGAAGGTGAGAATGATAAGAAACATATTCCACATCTTGAACATGTTCCGCTTTTCCTGAATCATGACGGAGTGGAGGAAAGCCGTGCCGGCCAGCCAGGGCATCAGCGAGGCATTTTCCACCGGGTCCCAGTCCCAGTAACCACCCCAGCCGAGGACATCGTAGGCCCAGCGGCCGCCTAAGATTAGCCCCAGGCTGAGGAAAAGCCAGGCTACCAGCGTCCAGCGGCGCGTGATGTGCAGCCAGGCATCATCCAGTTTGCCGGAAATAAGGGCGGCCATGGCAAAGGCGTAGGGAATGGTGAAGCCGACAAAGCCCAGGTAGAGCATAGGCGGATGGATAATCATGCCGGGATGACGCAGCAGCGGGTTAAGGCCGTTGCCGTCGGCCGGTATAGCCCCATCGGGGAAGTGGGCGAAGGGATTTTCGATGAAAGCGGAAATGCCCAAAAAGAAGATTTGGGTGATGCTGACCATAATGAGGGCGTAAGGGATGAGTTCCTTCTGTTTACCCCAGTTGCGGGCCATGGCCACGGCCGTAAACGCTGCCAGCAAAAAGTTCCAGAAGAGAAGGGAGCCGGCCTGCCCACCCCACAAAGAGGTCACTTTGAGGATAGTGGGGGTTTCGATACTGCTCACGCGCCAGACGTATTGGATGGAGAAGTCATTGCTCAGCAGCAGCGCTACCAACACCGCGCAGGCGATAAAGGTGAGGGGCAGGGTGAGGATGACGGCGTTGCGGGCGCTTTGGATGAGAAACG
>JAWOIM010000097.1:0-3270 GCA_046484685.1 Chloroflexota bacterium
CATTACTTCTGGTGGCCACGGTGGCTATCACGCTAGGTGGGTTTATTAGCGGTTCAATCGGCAAAAAAGATAAGCTTCTTTATGGCTCTATGTTTGGTCTGTTGTTTGGCCTCGTTTCTTTTGCCTACATCTTTGGCATTGATTGGCGTATGTTTGTTGCCGTTTTGGTATCTACATTGTTAGGTGCGTTGGGCGGCTGGCTGGCAACGGTGAGATAAAAAAAAGGAATAGCCTGCAGTATGACAACTCGACAACGCCGCCGGCGCACCCCTATGCAGATTGCTGATCCCCTGCCAGATTTGCCCTATATCCGCCCTAAATTAACCTTGTTGGAAGCAGACAATTGTGCGCGCATTCACCACGCCTCGTGTGAAATACTGTATAAGACGGGAGTTCAGGTGTATAGCAAGGCCGGTCTTGACTTGCTGCGTCAAGCAGGGGCCATGGTCTTTGATGAAGTTGCCAGAATTCCTCCCGCTCTGGTTGACTGGGCACTAACGGCCGTTCCCGGCCCCTTTAACCTGTACAAAAGAGGCAGCGACGACGTTGCCCTGACCCTGGATGGCCAGCACGTTTACTTTGGACCGGGGTCGGACACGCTTCACTATCTTGACCCCCGGTCAGGTTGCCGGCGCGACTTCTATCTTGCCGATGTGGCCGACTGCACCCGTCTCTGTGACGCGCTGCCTGAAATTGGCTTTGTCATGTCGATGGGTGTTCCACGTGACGTACCTGCCGATTTTTACTTCCGGCATCAATTTGCGGCCATGCTGCGGCACACAACCAAGCCCATCGTTCTGGTATGTGATACCGTCAGCAACCTGGAAGCGATTGCCGCCATGGCCGCCGCAGCCGCCGGTGGAGAAGCGTCACTGCGCCGCTACCCCAATATCTTGCTCTATTCCGAACCATCCTCACCCTTACAACATTCCCTGGAAGCCACCGAGAAATTGCTTTTTTGTGCCCGGCACAACATCCCGGTGACCCACTCACCGGCACCGATGATGGGTGGCACGGCGCCTGTTACCATTGCCGGGGCTGTGGCTTTGGGCAATGCCGAACTACTCAGCAGTCTAGTCATGCACCAACTGGTCAATCCGGGTGCCCCCTTTCTGTACGGCCATGGAGTCCACCACCTGGACATGAAGGAAATGGTCAGTGTCTACGGGGCACCTGAGTTTCAACTAGCGCGGGTGCTGGCAGCCGAAATGGGGCGCTTTTACGGTTTGCCGGTTTGGGGGTACGCCGGTCATAGTGATAGCAAGGTTGTTGATGGCCAGGCGGCCGCCGATGCCCAGTTTTCAGTTTTGATGGCACTTTTGGCCAAAACAAACGTGAACCACGACGTAGGGTATCTTGAAAGCGGCCTGACCAGTGCCCCGGAATTGGTCGTGCTGACCAATGAGATAATTTCCATGAATCGGCGATTTGTCGCAGGTGTTCGTATTGACGACGAAGCGTTGGCCCTGAACGTGATCCATGAAGTAGGTCCAGGTGGAGAGTTTTTGAGCCACGATCATACAATGGCCCACTGGCGGGAGCTGTGGTTGCCTCAAATCTTTAATCGCGAGCGTTTTGACAAGTGGCAAGAGGGAGGTGCCCCGGATCTGCCCACCCGTTTGCGTGAGGCAACCATCACCCTCCTGGACGAACACCAGGTGGCTTCTTTACCGGCCGCGGTGGATGCAGAAATCGAAAGGCTGTTAACTTAAGATGGCAGCCGGTAACGATCCTGATCATACTCGTCTGGGGGGCGAACCCGGCAACCGATTCATCGCCCATCAATCTGCGCCGGATCAAGCGTGCCCAACAAAAGGGAACTCATGTCATTGATATCGATCATCGGCGTCGTTGAGGTAAACATGGGTGGGGGCGGGCCATTTGGCTTACTATTTTAGGTGACAAATGTCACCATTTAACCCCTGACGCGCCATTTGGCGCTATGGTCCGGTAAGCGTCAGGTGTATGCTAAAAACAGATTCAAGAAATGATTAATGACCATGAGTGGTGACTCTATATTATATAAGGAATAACTATGAGCTGTCCGCATTGTACTGATGATTTACTCGAAGAATTAACAGCCGACCAACCTGGGATGAGTGAAGCCGCCGCGGCATCTGAATTGAGTGTGCCGCCACCCAATTCTCTACCAACGCCCGTGAAACAGCGCCAGCATTACCTCGTTGTAGGATTGATGATTTTTGCCTTCGGCATGCTTATCGGCTACCTGGTTCGGGGGCCGGTCATATCTGTCACCGGTGCGCCCTATGCCGAAGACCCGGCAGTGGTGCTGCCCTCCGGCAATGAAGATTCATTGATACACCTGGTCGACCAGGTAAATCCACCTGAAGGATACACCCTGCCGGTCATCTTTGGTGATGCCGGCCCACAAATGATAAGCGCCGGGGCTATTGATTATGATCAGTTTACCCGTGTTTACGATCAGGCAGGCCAGCCGCTCACGGCCGTGCAGCAGGCTATTCTGACCCAGGGCAGCGGCGACTACGTCCACATTAACCAGGACAATGCCTATTTCTTGCTCAACTTCTTTTGGGCGTTGGGTCTGGTCAACGACAATCCATTACTCACCAGTGGTCCGCTGGTTCAGAACAGCGACGGCCGTATAGAGCGTTATGCGGCAACAGGTGGCTGGACGATTGGGCAAAAACCGCCAGCCGAACTGTATGCCAGCACTGCCATTCTTCACCTGAGCCATGAGCAGCAGGAGCGGCTAGAAGAAGTGGCCTACAATGTCTACCGGCCCTGCTGCGATAACCACACTGCTTTTGCCGACTGCAATCACGGTATGGCGCTGTTGGGTTTATTGCAGCTAATGGCCGCGCAAGATGCAACCGTAGAGGAGATGTTCGACGCCGCCAAGTACGTCAATGCCTTTTGGTTCCCACAACAAAGCCTGCAGATAGCCACTTTTTTCCAATTGGCCCAGGACCTCAGCTTTGCTGACGTGGAAGCTCGCCTGCTGGTTGGTTCTCAGATTTCCTCGGCTTCCGGTTACCGGAATGTTCAACAATGGCTGGCCGCCACCGATGGCTTGGAGCCGGCACCGGGTGCCGGCAGCAGTTGTGGTGTGTGATGAGAGTAACACAGCAATTCGAAATATAGAGCGAGTCAAATTATACTTGGTGCATGAGACACGAACTAACCCTTGACGCATTTGTACAGCGCTTGAAGTCCAAGAAGTTAACAGACAAGCGCACCGGTCAAAACGTGCAGTATGAGGTCAACGATGCGGCGCAAGCTGCCTTTGCC
>JAWOIM010000355.1:0-2647 GCA_046484685.1 Chloroflexota bacterium
AGCCAGCCGCTTAAAAACCCCAACATCGGGTGAAACAATTTCGAAATAAATGTGTACTCTCCGCCAGCCTCGGGGAAAGCAGCACCCAGTTCGCCAAAAGCAAGAGCGCCAACTGGCCACCCTGACCGCGAAAGCGGCTCACCAACAGCAAAAAGAGCAGCCCGGTTACGGCCGCTCCCAGTGGCAGCCACCAGTTGACAGAGAATAAACGCAGGGCAAAATCAAACAGGTCAAGAAAGTAGGGTCTGCTCTGCCACAGGCCGTGCAGCAGCGAATGGGCCACCAGGCCAAACAGCGGCAGGAAAAACCAGAGATAGTCACGGATATTCGTGCGCCCCTCCGCCCACAGCCACAGCCCCAGCAAAAAGGGGAAGGGCAAAATAAAGAGCATATCGATACGGACCAGGAAAATTTGGCCCAGGGCCAGCCCGGCCAGCAAGGCCCAAAAACGGCGCGGTGGCCGGTTGCCCAACCAGCCGGCTGCTGCCCACAGCCCGGCCCACAGCAAAAATTGGGTCAGCGTTTCGGTGGTGGGGTAGCGGGCAAACCAGATTTGCAGGGCGTTAAAGGAGAGGCCGTAGAGGGCTAAAACGGCCGTTTCCCAGCCAAATACCTGCCGCACCAGCAAATAGACGGCCAGCCCGGCCAGCAGTGCCCACAAGCCGCTCAGCAGCAGGGCTGTCTGTGCTCCGGCTGCCGCGCTGCCGCTCAGACTATAGGCCAGCGCCAGCCAGACAGAATGGAGGGGATAAAATTGGGGGATGACCTCACCCGGTACATCGCCCACCACATAAAAGGCGGGCATCAGGTAATGGTCGGCCACCGGATTTTGCAGCGGGCGTAAAAAGGCCTCTTGCAGCGTGGGATAGAGATTGGCCAACACCGGGTCCTGGATAATTAGCCCCCCCTCGCGGGCAACGTGTGCCCCGATGCTCATGTAGACTCCGGCATCGGCCCCGCCCAAGATATATTCATGGGGCCGGAAAAAGAGCCAGAGAACGGCCAGCAGCCACAGCCCCAGGGCCACGTACTGCCACCAGGCAGGCAAAAAGGTAAACCAGGGGGATGGCTCGGTCTCGTTTTCTACCGCTGGCGATAATCGGACCCGTCGCCAGGCCAGCCAGCCCGTCCCCAAACAGAGCAGCAGCCAGCTCAGGCTGACGGTCAGCAGCGAAAAACGGCCGCCCTGCACCCACAGCAGCGCCAGCCAGCCCACCACCATTATCCCCAGCGTTAAGGCCGCAAAGTGACGGCTCAGCCGGTCGCCCTGGAATGGAGCGGGCCAGCTTTGCAGCAGCAGCCAGCCCGGCAGCCAGGCGGCAAACAGGAGGAGGGGGAGGATGGACCACTCAGGCATGGGGATTAGGGGGTAGGGTTTGGGGATTGGAGAAGGACATGACTTGGTGGAGCAAAGTAAGGTAGTGGCGGGCCACGCTGTTGGGGTGGCAATGATGGCTGATGTAGGCAACGGCCGTTTCACCTACCTGTTTTCGTTCGCTATCATCGGCTGCCAACCGGCTCAGGGCAGCGATTAAGGCGGGCCGGTCCAGCGGCGGCACTTTGTAGCAGGTTTCGTCCGGGAGTTCAGCGTACCAGCCATGATCATAAACAACCACTGGTTTGCCCGCCGCCATGGCCCGCAAGGCCACGGCCGACGTTTCCCCGGCGGTTGGATGGCGCAAGTTGACAACGATGTCGGCCGCAGCCAGCCAGTGGCTAAAATCGGCCAAATTGGGTAAGTAGCCGGTACAGTGGACCCGCTGCGTCAGGCCCAGGTCGGCCACCAGCCTGGTCACATCGACTTCGGTGCCCGTGTCGCCGATAATGAGGTAGTAGACGGGCCAGTCAGCGCATACCTGTTTGAAAGCAGCCAGCACCTCGTCCAGGCAACGGGCCGGCGTGACCTGTCCGGCACTGGCTAGAACAACAGCCTGTTCGGGCCAATGGGTGGGCCAGCCGCGTAAGGTTTGGCGCGACGGCGCGGCGCTTGTGGCTGGGGTCATGATTTGGGGAATGACGGCCAGGGGGCGCCTTCCGATTTGGGGCCGGATGCGTTCGGCAACATAATGGCTGTGGACGATGAAGCCCAGATTGGTGTGCAGCAGTCGCTCATTAAGGGGTAAGTCAAACAAGGGCATGGGCTGCTGCCCGGCCTGAATCCGGTAGGCCAGGCGTAAACCGGCCGTTCCGTAGCTGTAACCCAGTTCGCGCACGTAGGCAGACAGATGACCCTGACCGGCCGTGCGGTGGGCCTGGGCATGGTGCAGGGTGTAGTCGTGCAGCACTACCACGCCGGGGTAGCGCAAGCAGTGGGCATAAATGGCATCATGGTGTTGGCTGTTACCCATCTGGTACAAGGCCAAATCGTATTGGCGGCGGTGGGGGGCATAGTAGCGTAACGGCCGTACTGTGAGGGACGATAGACGACGGACGGCAGACGATGCGCTGTCGTCCACCGTCCATCGTCCATCGTCGGCCCCAAAGACGGTTACATCGGCCAGCCGCGCCAGGTAAGGCAGCAGCTCCGCACTGTAATCGGCAATGCCGCTGCGGGCGGGGGGCAGCGGGCTGAAATAGGCTAACCGTAAGCGGCGGACGCGGCTCATTGCTCTTCCAGGCGGGCCAGCCGCTCGTCGAGTGATTGCAG
>JAWOIM010000390.1:0-13896 GCA_046484685.1 Chloroflexota bacterium
CCGGCCGGTGAACAAGACCTGATTAGCTGGGAAGTCAAAAGCAACACGATGAGCGGCCTTTATCGCCTTGACAGCAGCAGCCAGCTAGTGCCCCTGCTGGCGGCCGACTTTCCCCAGGTATCAGAAGATGGCTTAGACTATACTATCAGTCTGCGTCAGGGCGTACGTTTTCCCGATGGCAGCGAATTAACGGCTCAGGCCGTTAAACGGTCCATAGACCGCTCGGCCGGTTTGGGCAACTTTCTGGTTAATAGTTATCTGAAAGATGAAAATGGTGATGGATTTGCCGATGAAGACGCGGTGCAAGTGATCGACACGTACACGGTACGCCTTGTTCTGCAGGAGCCGGCAGCCCATTTCCTCAGTTTATTGGCCACGCCTCCTTACTTCCCGGTGGCCGAATGTTTTGCGACAACCAATGATCCGATTCTGTGTGGTGGCATTGGTCCTTACACCGTCGTCAACTGGATTCCGGGTGAACGGATGCGGCTGCAAGCCAACCCTGAATGGCCTGGTACACCATCGCCCGCCTTTGAAAACATTCGCCTCCGTTTTTATGGAGATGCGGATGAGATGCGCCGCTCCCTGGAAGAGTTTCAGTCGGTTGACCTGGCCTGGACCGGATTGCCTTACGCCACGTTTGTCGAGTTAAGCCAGTCTGGCCAGAATTTTTCTGCCTGGAGAAGTCCGGCCATTTTCAAGAGCTATGTCGTTTTTGAGCAGGAGACGCCGCCCTGGGATGATGAGCGTGTGCGGCAGGCTTTTGCCTATGCTGTTGACCGCCAGGCATTGGCTGACTTGTTTGGCGGCAGCCGCCAACCGCTGTTAAGTCCCGTTCCTGATCATATTCCGGGGCATACGGCCGTTTTTCCCGAGCGAAATCTGGCTCAGGCGCAAACCTTGTTAAGCGAAGCCGGCTACAGTCAGGCCAACCCGCTGGCTGTCACCTTTTGGTATGTCAGTGACGGCCGTTACAGTCCTGTTGAGGAAAGGTACGCCAACACGATCAAAGCCCAGCTTGAAGAGACCGGTATCTTTGAAGTAAGCATTTTGGGCGCACCCTGGGAGGTTTTTCAAATTCAAATAAATCAGTGTGGTTATGCTGCTTATTTGCTGGGTTGGCCCGCTCCCCCCACACCGGGACGGCCGGCTAACTACCTTGATCCCAGCAGTTGGACCGATTTCTTTGTGGAAAACACAGACCGTACTTTCTGCTCCAACTACGAAAGTGAGGCGATGGCTGCCCTGTTAGAGGCTGCCCGCGCTGAACTGGACAACGCGGCCCGCCTGGAAGTCTACACCGATATCCAACAGTTGTGGGCTGAAGAACTGCCCACCTTGCCCCTGACTCAGGAAATGCGCCATGCCATTTCCCTCCCCAAAGTCGGCCAGGTAGAGATCAACGCCCTGGGGCTGCTTCATTACGAACTGCTTACGAAAGAGGAGTAACCGGTAATCGGTAACCGGTAATCGGTCATCGGACAACCGCTCATGGGCCACCGCTCACGGTCCACCGCTCACGGGCCACCGCTCACGGTCCACCGCTCACGGTCCACCGCTCACGGGTCACCGCTCACGGTCCACCGCTCACGGTCCACCGCTCACGGTCCACCGCTCACGGTCCACCGTTCACGGGTCACCGCTCACGTTTCACCGTTCACGGTCTATCCGCTTGGCACGCGGGCCAACCACACGCTCGTTGCCGGCCAAAAGGCGTTTGAAATTCGGCCGTAAGGCCCAGGCTACAATAGCCGAGGTGATCAGGCCGGCAATCATATAGGCCGGTGTAGCCGTGACCAGCTCTGAGCCGGTAAAATACAAAATAGCAAACATAATGGGGATGATCAAGGCCATAGACATAGATGCCACCGAAGCCATACCAATGATGAGCAGCATTCCCCCCATCACCAACCCGCCAATGGGCAGCATTGGCCACCAGATCGCTGTGGCCCACCCGACATTTGGCCCCGTTCCTGCACCCCCCTTCCAGCCCAAAAAGATAGACCAATTGTGACCAATAACACACATGGCGGCTATAAGTATCACAACCCAGGGGAACAACTCACCTAGGGCCTCACCAAACAACAACCGTGACAGCCACACGGCCAAAAAACCCTTAAACACATCACTCAGTGACGTTAAAATACCTACCCAAACACCGGCCGCCCGCATGGAGTTGGTGCCCCCGGTACGGCCGCTGCCTTCCTGGCGTAGATCCACCCCTTTTATG
Source organism: Chloroflexota bacterium (assembly GCA_046484685.1). Lineage (GTDB taxonomy): Bacteria > Chloroflexota > Anaerolineae > Promineifilales > Promineifilaceae > SLGK01. Next base: position 2,231 of record JAWOIM010000390.1, read on the forward strand.
GCTTTTACATACAAAAAACCAAAGGGAATCGCGCCACAAAGATAACCGATTAGCCCGGCCAGGAGTATATAAATCACATTCAACATATTTTTTCCTCTTCCTGAAACTTAGTGTTAGTTTTGAAGGACGTTTCACCAGTGGTCAGACCCTTCTACCTTCTGCCTTCTCACTTCTGTGTACTAGTAGTTACCCTCTATCTATTATAAACACAGGTAAACGCTTTAGGTTACTCAATGACCAGCATAATTTCTTTATAATTGGTTGGGGTTAGCCGGAAGGCCCGCACGCTGGGCTGTATTTTGTTGGCCAGGGAAACAACTACCTGCACCAGGTCGGGGTAATAGGCCTGGGCCATATCGGTGGAAGAAGGCGTGTCTGGCCCGTGGGGATGGCAATGATAAATGGCCAACAGGGCCAAACCTTTGCGTTCAGCCTCTAAAAAGGCAGTTAATTGCCAGTGTGGCTCCATCAGATAGCGGGATGCGCTGCGTGCCTGGTTGGGAATAGCATACAGTGTGGTTGCGGTCCGTTTGTGCGCCTGGACGTAGTGCCCCTGGCCGGCCAGCAAGCCACACCCCTCTTCAGGATAAAGAGCCTGAAGATGCAGCAGCATGGCTTCATAAAGCGGCTGCGCCATCTGTAAAAGGCTGAAACTAGCTGTCAGTTGACTCATCTATCTGTCCAGCTATAAAAAAAGCTGTGGCATCTACACACCACAGCTCTTTGGCTCAAAAAGGTTGGATTTTAAACGTCGGGAACAGGGATTTGTTCAGACTTTATTGGGAAATGAATGTACCGACCATGCCGCCTACAGCATGACCGGGGACAGTACAGACAACGGTGTAGGTTCCGGCCGGGGGGGAGGTAAAGGTGATAGAGGTAGACTCCCCAGCACCCAGCACACCCGTATTGGCACCGGCCAGAGCGTCGGCCTCAGTTGCCGAAGCCACATCAACTGCCTGGGAAACCAGCATCCAGTTGTGTTCCAGAGCACCGGCGTTTTGGAAGTTAATGGTTACGTCGGCTCCTGATTGAACGGTTATGCTATTAGGGTCAAAGCGGAAATCATCATAGCCGGCCACATCAATGGTCACAGGGTCCGGACTGGCGGGGCTAGTGTCCCCACCGCAGGCGGCCAGCAGCAGGCCGGCCAGCATTATTGTGATAAATAAGGTAAAGCGTTTCATGTAAAGCGACTCCTTTTATATGATAATTAGCCTGACAGCGATCTTTAGTGAACAAGGGTGAGCCTATCAGGTAAATTGTGAAAATTTGTTCAATTGAACTATGACTACAGTGATACCGCAAAAACTGGTAAACAACAGATTTATCAAGCAACTGTTAATGTTTGGTAACGGCCGTTATTTACCCCTGACTCTGCTGAAAAAAGGTCTAAAAACCGAGTTTTTCAAGGCCAACTACTCTGGTGATTGTGATGCTGTTTAGCTAAAAACTCGGTTTTTTCAGTGGACTCACCCCTGAATACCACCATCTGTCAAAGTTCGTACATTCAACAGCCGGTCTGCCTCCTCGGCTGACAAATACCCTTTTTCGATTACCACTTCGCGCACGGTACGGCTGGTGGCCATTGCTTCTTTGGCCACTTCGGCACCCTTTTGGTAACCAATGACCGGGTTTAGCGCCGTGACCAGAATAGCGTTTTTAGCCAGCCAGCCTTCTGCTTTTTCCCGGTTACTTTGTATGCCCACCACACACTTTTCGGTGAAGGCATTGACCGCGTTAATAATGATGTCCATACTTTGGAACAGATTGTAGGCCATAACCGGCATCATGACGTTCAGCTCAAGCTGGCCGGCCTGGCCACCCAGCATTACGGTCAGGTCATTGCCCATGACCTGGAACATGGCCATATTCATCATTTCGGCCAATACCGGATTGACTTTGCCGGGCATAATGGAAGAACCGGGCTGAACGGCCGGCAGGCGAATCTCATCCAGGCCGGTCGATGGCCCGGAAGAGAGCAGGCGGAAATCATTGGCAATGCGGGTCAGATCCTGGGCCAATGTCCGCAGCGCCCCGCTGAAGTGAACCGGGTCGGCCAGGCTCTGCATACTCTCAAACAGATTGTCTGATTCGTATAGCTGTAGATCAGTTAACCGGGCCAGGGTGGTCACCATGCGGCTATGGTATTCAGGGTGGGCATTCAGACCAGACCCGGTAGCCGTACCGCCAATACCCAGACGTCGCAGCCCCTGGGCTGCTTCAATAATTTTGTCCCGGTTGCGGCGTATGGACAAGGCATAGGCGCCAAACTCCTGCCCCAGGCGCACGGGTACGGCATCTTGGAGATGGGTACGGCCGCTTTTCACGATGTTATCAAATTCTTCCGCTTTGGCTTCCAGGGCGTCGGCCAACCTATCCAACGTCTCTGTTAGCTCATTCAGCCGCCACAAGCAGCCCAGCCGAATAGCGGTGGGAATGGTGTCGTTGGTTGATTGGGCCATATTGACATGATCGTTGGGATGAACCGGCCTGACTGTAACCTCCAGCCCTAAGTCCAGATGCTCATTGGCCCGGTTGGCAATCACCTCATTGACATTCATGTTGTGACTGGTGCCGGCCCCGGCCTGGATGGGATCCACAACGAACTGGTCTGCGAAACGGCCGTCTATCACCTCATCGGCCGCCAACATGATTGCCTGAGCGATAGCATCCCCAGAAATCGTTTGCCCATCTACCTGCTTTTCCTGGAATAAGCCCAAGTCAGCGTTGACTTCGGCCGCGGCTCGTTTAATAACGGCCATGGCCCATACAAAAGCAGGGTAAGGCTTTAGACCGGTAATCGGAAAATTATGAATGGCTCGCTGCGTTTGTGCCCCCCAATAGGCATGACGGGGGACTTTAACCTCACCTAGAGAATCTTTTTCAGTGCGATACTCGCTCATAGGAACCTCGTGTTTTTATACAGAAAAGCAACTGCCAACTAAATATTCAGGTAAGCGTTCAGCCTAGAAACTGAGTTTTTCTCTGGTGAAGCGGCAATTTTACGGACCAAAAAACTCGGTTTCTCCAGGGGGAGGGAACCATTACATATTCAGAACTCGCAGTTACAAGAAAAATAAAAAAACCGAATTGGCTGGCAAGATCAACCTTACCAGCTAATTCGGTGCTGTTTACCATAGGCAAACCATCAAGAACAACGGTTTGTTTTTAACTTGTTCTACGAACCTACATATCCAAAGCGTCGTAGCCCGGACCTTCGGTGAAGAAATCATAATTTGGCATAATGTCTTCTGTCAGGTCCAAAATTTCGCCGCCGGAGAGCTGCTTGGCATTCAACAGCTTGACCTGATGCCCATCAATTTCACCCTCAAACGGCTGTCCGTCGGGCAAATTCGCTTTGGTGTCGGTTATCCAGACACCGGCCGGCGCTTCGTACTCAAAGGGCACTTCTTCTTCGGGGAAAATAGCTTCATAGGGGCACTCTGGAATACAGGCACCACAGTCAATGCAAGTATCGGGGTCAATATACAGCCAGGGCCACTCTTGTTCGGGATGGCCTAAAACCATACATTCCACCGGGCATACTTCTACGCAAGCGGTATCACGCAGGCATAAACGAGTTACAATATGGGTCATGAAAAAATCTCCTTTTGATCAGGCGTCAATTTGGCACCTATTATACACAGTTATGCCGTTGCTGCCGCATATTTTGCCGCAACTGCATCCCAATTGACAACATTCCACCAGGCGGATATGTAATCGCCTCGGCGATTTTGATAATTAAGGTAGTAGGCATGTTCCCAAACGTCTATGCCAAGAATGGGGGTATTGCCTTCCATGAGGGGCGTATCTTGATTGGGTGTGGAACCAACAGCCAGCTTACCGGCTTGATCGACATAGAGCCAGGCCCAGCCGGAACCAAAGCGGGTAGAGGCTGCTTTGGCAAAGGTTTCTTTGAATTCATCAAAGCTGCCAAAGGCTTTGTTGATAGCCTCTGCCAGATCGCCACCGGGTGCGCCACCACCGTTCGGACTCATAATTTCCCAAAACAGTTTGTGGTTGGCATACCCGCCACCATTGTTACGAACGGTCGTACGAATGTTTTCGGGCACACTCTCAAGATCCCCCAGCAAGGCTTCAATACTCTTGCCGGCCAGATCGGCGTGGCCTTCGAGGGCAGCATTCAGATTGTTGGTATAACCGGCGTGGTGTTTGTCATGATGAATGCTCATGGTACGAGCATCAATATGGGGTTCTAGGGCGCTTTCTGGATAAGAAAGTGAGGGTAATTGAAAAGTCATTATCTAACTCCTTTATGTTAAATAGAGGTTGACAGCACTTACTCGACGGGCAGTGGCAGCAACAGGTGTTTTCTTTGTAAAAGTTACTTGCCTGCCCCATGCTGATTCTAGCTATAGTACCATACTTTGTCAACACGCACGCCCGACCAATTGACCAATTGTGTATAGCGAGTAAGCGGGGAGCGCAGCCCTAAACGGTGTTATACCCGGTCAATCATCCCTGGCCTGAGTGTGTATATCCCCATGTTAACGTGATACATATGCGGCGCATATAGAATTCTTACGTTTTTTACTTATTATAAGAACGTAGTAGAGAACCTGACCCCAATCTGGAGGATGGCATTGTATAAACCATTTTTCAGTTATTTTCTTAAATCATAATAATGATCGTGGTCTATAGGGGATGAATGAAAATTCCTCGTCTATGGGCCACCCCTGATTTAATCAGGGGCCATGGTCTATTTTCGAAGGAGATGAATAAGATATGAGCAAAATAGTTGGTATTGACTTAGGTACAACAAACTCGGTTGTGGCGGTCATGGAAGGTGGCGAACCAACCGTGATCACCAATGCTGAAGGTGGACGACTGACACCGTCGATGGTGGCCTTTAATAAAAATGGGGAGCGGCTGGTGGGCCAGACGGCCAAGCGGCAGGCAACCATTAACCCGGAAAACACAATTTTTTCGGTGAAACGTTTTATTGGTCGTCGCTTTCAAGATGCAGAAGTCCAGGAAGAAAAAGCACGGCTGCCCTATCCTATTGTAGAAGGGCCGCAAAATGACGTGCAGGTGCAGATTGGTCAAACGGGTCGCACCTATACACCGCAAGAAATTTCGGCGATGATCTTGGGCAAGCTGAAGAAGGACGCCGAGGACTTTTTAGGTGAGCCGGTTACGCAAGCCGTCATCACGGTGCCCGCCTATTTTAATGACAGCCAGCGACAGGCCACAAAAGACGCCGGTAAAATTGCCGGCTTAGAAGTGATGCGTATTATCAATGAGCCAACGGCGGCGGCCCTGGCCTATGGCCTGGACAAGAAGCAAGATGAGACCATTCTGGTTTTTGACCTGGGTGGCGGTACGTTCGATGTGTCGATTTTGGAAGTAAGCGAAGGACTGATTGAAGTTGTGGCTACCAATGGGGATACCCATCTGGGTGGCGATGACTGGGATCGGGCCGTCATAGACTGGGTTGTGAGCGAGTTTTTACGCGACCAGGGTATTGACTTGAAACAGGATCGACAGGCGCTGCAGCGGGTACGTGAAGCGGCCGAAAAGGCGAAAATTGAACTGTCCAGCACCATGCAGACGGAGATCAATCTGCCCTACATCACAGCCGACGCCAGCGGCCCCAAGCATTTACAAATGACGCTGACCCGCGCCAAGTTCGAGCAGTTGACTGAAGATTTGCTGCAGCGGGTCAAAACACCGTTTAACCAGGCGCTGCAAGATGCCGATCTAAGTGCGGGCAAACTGGATGCCGTGGTGTTGGTCGGTGGTTCAACCCGAATGCCGATGGTGCAAGAGTTGGTCCGTTCACTGACGGGCAAAGAGCCAAACAAGAGCGTCAACCCGGATGAGGTTGTGGCCATTGGCGCAGCGTTGCAAGGAGGCGTTTTGGCCGGCGACGTCAGTGATGTGCTGCTGTTGGATGTGACGCCATTGAGCCTGGGGCTGGAGACGCTGGGAGGCGTGATGACCACGCTCATTCCGCGCAATACGACTATCCCCACGCGCAAGTCGGAGGTGTTTAGCACGGCCGAAGATAGCCAAACGGCCGTTGACATCCACGTATTGCAAGGGGAACGACCGATGGCCCAGGATAACAACGCCCTGGGTGTGTTTCGTCTGGACGGCATACCGCCGGCACCCCGTGGTGTACCCCAAATTGAGGTAACGTTTGACATTGACGCCAACGGCATCATCAACGTCACGGCCCAGGATAAGGCGACGGGCAAGAGCCAGAAGATCGCCATTACGGCCAGCACCAACTTGAATGAGTCTGAGGTAGAGCGCATGGTCCGTGATGCCGAGCAGCACGCAGCCGAGGATCAGAAGCGGCGCGAATTGATTGAAGCGCGTAATACGGCCGACCAGGTTATCTACCAGACCGAGAAGGCGATGGAAAGCTTAAATGGGCAAGCCCCGTCTGAGCTAAAACAGCAAATTGAGACGCAGATTACACAACTGAAAGAAGCGCAGGCGGCTGATGATGTACAGCGCATTACCGAGCTGACGGCCGCCGTGCAACAGGCAGCCATGCAGTTAAACCAGATGGCCCAGCAGCAGGCAGCCCCGCAAGCGGCACCAGGAGAAAACGGCCGTTCGGCCGCGACCGACACCGCTGAGGACGATGAAGATATTGTCGAAGGGGAGTTTGAAACAACAAACTAAGGCCATGAAACGTGAAGCGTGCCGGGTGTGTTTTGTACACCCGGCACGCTTCCGGATACGAATACTGCTTTTAGCTTTACCCTCCTGGTGCTACCACCAGGTACGAAAACCAAGCGTTTCACGGCCGATTTCCTGGCCGTTGGGCGCATAGACGCGAATATCAAGCAGCACTTGCTGCCCCGCCGGCACATTATCCAGGGGCAGCCGGGCCTGGATTTTCCCCTCAGCGTCAGATTGACCCAGACTGTAGACAACCTGCTCTTCTTCATAGGTCACGGTTACTGTGACCCGTACATCGCTAACGGCCCGCCCGTCCGGGCGGCGGGTGGTGACGTATAAAACTTGCTCTTCGCCGGCGTAGAGAATGGGAGACCGGACCGAGGCAGAGATGTTGATATGAAGCAATTCGGAGGCAGGCACCGGCCCGGCACTGCTGGTGATTTGCTGGTAAACCATCAGCATTTCCGCTTGAAAATGGGCCTGGCCCAGAGAACTGAGCTGCACACGTTGACCCAGAGGAAGCTGAGGATGCCATTCCAAACGGCCGTTTTCAAAATATTGCACCCGCGACCCACCCTCGTTCAATTGGGATGATAATGGCAGTCCCAACACCACTTCTCCTTGATGACTTTCATAAAAAGCCAGAAACTCATCCCAGACCGGCTGCCCTGTCTCCGGAAAAAGACGGGTACGGGTATTAGGAGCCGGGGCATACACTTCTACAGATGCGTCTATTGTTTCAAAAGCCCACTGACCCAAGGCCGATACCCTTACCTGTTGGCCATCATACTCCAGGCGCATTGTTTGAAAATATTGTACCAGCGAGTCCGCTTCAGCCGGTTGAAAGGGTTCGGTTATAGGGTAGCCAAACAGATGAGCGCCCCCCATCTCCTGGTAAAAGGCCACAAACGGCTCGCCTACAGGAATGCCTGTGTTTGCCATGGTGGGGGGAGCGCTGTTTTCGGCAGTAAGCCCACAGCCGGTTAGCAGCAAGCCGGCCAACAAACCCAGGCACCAACTAGCCCAACCGGCCGGCATCATAATTCCCTTTCTATTCATTAATACATTGCCTCATCTAACGATTCATGTTCTTCGCGCAGGCGCAAATAGCTGTCATACCGGGCTTCGGCAATTTCTCCCGCAGCGAGAGCTGCCCGTACGGCACAATTTGGCTCATGGCGGTGGCTGCAATCACTAAATTGACAGGAGGCCACCAGCGGCCCAATTTCACGAAAATAGGCGTCCAATTCCCACGGTTCTACATCAAACAGCGCCAGGCCCCGAATGCCCGGTGTGTCGGCCACGTAGCCGCCTCCTTCTAAGGGAAAAAGCTCTGTGGCCCGCGTGGTATGCATTCCTTTGCCGGTGGCCTGACTCACTGTTTTAACCTTTAGCCCTAATTCTGGCTGCAAGGCATTGAGCAAACTGGTTTTGCCTACGCCCGAAGAGCCGGTTAAAACGGACAGTTTGCCGGTTAGCAGCGCCCGCAACTCTTCAACCCCCGCACCCGTTTTGGCGCTGGTGTATATGACCGTATAGCCGATTTCCTGATACAGATTAAACAGGCTCACTGCCTCCTGCCGGGGAACCAGATCGATTTTGTTAACGCAAACAACGGCCGGCAGATGGTTCATCTCTGCCAGCACCAGGTAGCGGTCTAGTTTACGCACGTTGGATGTGGGGTTCTTAATAGAAAAAACGAAAACCAGTTGGTCAGGATTAGCCACCAATACCTGTTCCCGATCTTGTTGAAGTTGGCGACTGCTGCCGGCCGGTCGGGAGCGCGACAGCATAGCGTGACGTTCAGCCACCTCTTGAATAGTGCCTGTGCCGTCTTCATTGACCGAAATTGTGACCCAATCACCGGCCGCCACAATATCAGTTTCCCGCCGCTCCTGTTTCAGGCGGCCGGCAATTTGAGAAACAATAAGCCCTTCCTCTGTTTCTACGGTAAAAAATCCGCTTAGCGCCTTAACGACGCGACCTTCTAACTGTTTTTTCAGTCTATGTCTCCTTCTTGCATTGTGCTTTTATTTCGCTTATCTCAAAATTATAGCGTAAACTGGTTGCTTGCGAAACGGGAGTATATCCCTATATGGTCCTGTACCCAACTAAAGAACCATTGTAAGGACCCGTTTGGGTTCTGGCTTATCCAGGGTGAGAGTACAAAGATGAAATTTTTGGTAACGGGTGGCGCCGGTTTTTTGGGATCGACGCTGGCTAATCGTCTGGCCGATGCCGGGCATGATGTGCACGTGTTGGATGATTTGAGTAACGGTCGTCGTGACTACCTGAATACGGCCGTTACGTTTAGCGAAGGGGACGTAGACAATGTTCCCCTGCTCTGGTCACTGCTGCAAGAGGTAGATTGTGTTTACCATCTGGCCGCTCGTGTGTCGGTGGCCCAATCCCTGCTCCATCCGCGTGATTACAACCGGGTCAACGTCGGTGGCGCCGTCAGTCTGATGGAGGCCATGCGCGATACGGGCGTGCGCCGCGTGGTCTTTACCTCATCGGGGGCCGTTTATGGGCAGCAGCCAGAGCAGCCGGTGCATGAATCAGATCCGCCTCGACCGGACAGCCCGTATGCCGTAAGCAAATGGGCGGCAGAGCAGTATATTCACACCATTGGTCAGTTGTGGGGCATTGAGACGGTAGCCCTGCGTATCTTCAACGCCTATGGGCCACGCCAAAGCCTGCCCGTTTCCCATGCGCCGGTGATTCCCCGCTTTTTGCAGCAAATTTTGACGGGCGGCTCGCTGGTGGTGTTTGGCGACGGCCGCCAGACACGGGATTTTGTCTATGTGGATGATGTGGTGGCCGCCCTGGTAACGGCCGCCACGGCCAAACAGGTTAACCGGCAGGTGATCAACATCGGCAGCGGCGTGGAAACAAGTATCAATGATCTGGTGGCGACCATTGAGCAGGTAACGGGGCGGCGGGCCAATTTGTTACACAATAAAGAGAAGCCTGGAGGCGTGCTGCGGCTGGTGGCCGACATTAGCCGGGCGCAAACGCTGCTGGGGTTTCGCCCATTCACCAGTTTGGACCAGGGACTACAGCGCTTATGGCGCGAAGAAAAGAATGAATGAAAACGACGGACGACCAACGACGGATGACGGAGTAGGCTCTTCCGTCTTCGGTCTTTCGTCCTCTGTCCTATTTTTGAAGGAGGCTAATCATGATTGTGGGCATGGACTTTGGCACGACCAATTCAGGCATGGCAATGTACGACGGCCGTTCCGTAACCGTCTTGCCGCTGGACCCGGCCAACCGGAATCCGCGTGTCATTCGCACCGCCATTTATGTTACCAACGACCGTTCGGTCCACATCGGGCGGGCGGCGCTGGACCATTATTTTGAGCAGAATATCGGCCGTCCCGTCAAAATGCAGAAAGTGTGGATTGGCGAACTGGAGATTTTCGGGGCCGACATGTATTATGTCACCGATGCTTACACCTTTGTCGATGTACTCTCCCCCGGTCGTCTTTTCCTCTCCACCAAAACCAGCCTGCGTAACAGCGATTACCCCGGCACTATCGTGGGTCAATTTTATTACTCGCTGGAAGATTTGATCGCCCTCTATATGACCACTACCAAAATCCGGGCCGAAAAGCTGCTGGGTCAGGAACTGCACGAAGTAGTTCTGGGCCGGCCAGTCCATTTTGCCCGCGAGCCGGAAAAAGATACCCTGGCCCAGGCCCGGCTGCTGCAAGCCGCCTTCCGCGCCGGTTATGAAAAAGTCTATTTGCAGCCCGAGCCGGTGGCCGCCGCCTACAGCTACGAAACGTCGTTGACCCACCCCCAAAACGTCCTCGTCTTTGACTTTGGCGGTGGTACGCTGGACATCACCATCATGCGGCTGGGCGACCCGGCGCGCCGCCAAGTACTGGCCAGCGGTGGTATCCCCGTAGCCGGCGATGTGTTCGACCAGCGGCTGGTGCGCCAAAAATTAGCCCGCCATTTTGGCGAAGGCAGCCAGTACGGCAGTCGCAGCCAGCCGCGCGAGATCCCCCGCTGGATTTATGACACCTTTTCTGACTGGCAGATGATTCTGGAACTGCAATCACGCGAGAATAAACGCATTTTGCAAGAGATTGCTCACACCTCGCGGCGGCGCTACCAGATCGAGCAGTTGCTGGCGTTGGTGGGGGGCAATTACGCGCTGCTGATGTTCGACACGGCCGAACAGGCCAAGCGGCGATTGTCAGACAGTCGCGGCGCGGATATCCGGCTGGAAGGGGAAGGGTTTGACGTGCGCGAATTTGTGACCCGCACCGAATTTGAAGGGATGATCCGGCCCGAAATTGTAGAGATTGAGCAGCATTTACAGGAAGTGGTGGCCGCGTCGGGGCTGGACACGGCCGAGATTGACGCCGTTATTCGCACCGGCGGTTCGGCCCAGATCCCCGTCTTTTACGAGATGCTCTGCCGCCTCTTTGGAGCAGAGAAGGTCCATGAGGTGGACACGTTTAGCAGCGTCACAGCCGGGCTGGGCGTCATTGGCCACAAGCTGACGGCGGGAGAAATCGACCTGCCGGCCTACACGCCCGAGATGGTCAAACCGCCGGCCGAGGCCCAACTGCCCCGCCCCAACGTCAGCCCGGCCCAGTTAGAGCTGCTGCAGCGGCGCATCCAACTGGCGGAAGGGGAGTCGGCCGTTTCCTCTCCCACCACCGTTGCCGAAGCCCTGGTTTGGGTGGATGGGAAGGGGGAGGTTGTGGCCAGTGGAGGTTTAGACCTGTCAGGTTTAGACCTGTCAGGTTTCCAAAACCTGACAGGTCTGGCTCAACTCGTGCGCGTCCCGTTGGACCAGCCGCTGCTGCTGGTCACCAACCAGTACCGCTTCCTGCGCCAGACAGCCCGCCAACTGCTGGAGCAGCAGTCGATTCAGGTGACGCTGGCCGACCTTTTTCAGTTGAAGGAGCTGGAGCGGGTAACGACCATTTGCCGCTGGGGAGAGTCGCTGCCAAAAGAAAAGCTGCTGCTGGTGACCTCGACGGGGT
>JAWOIM010000439.1:0-4039 GCA_046484685.1 Chloroflexota bacterium
CCTCTAAACTGCCCTACTCCATCTCCCCCGCCTTCATCTTGGGTGTACCCTTCCTTAACTTTGGTTAGATGACCAACAGACCGGTTGACCGCTATGCTGTGGCCATAACCGCTACGGTTTGGCTACACCGGTAGGCGCTGGCCTTGTGCCTGCCCCTTCCAGGGCAACCACAAGGGTTTGCCCCTACCCCAAATCAATTATCTACGGAGGATACAGACAATGAGTAGCAACGGCTTAAATCAAGAAAAAGTAGATGCCTTTACCGAAAGAATAGTCGGTGTTTTGAATAACGGAGCGCTAGCCCTGATGTGCAGCATCGGCCACCGCACCGGGTTGTTTGACACCCTGGCCCAGATTCCCCCGGCCACCAGCGCCCAAATCGCCGCGGCGGCCGGCCTCAACGAACGGTATGTGCGTGAATGGCTCAACGCGCTCGTCAGCGGCCAGGTCGTGGTCTACGAGCCGGAACTGGCCACCTACCACCTGCCGGCCGAACATGCTGCCCTGCTCACCCGCACTGCCGGGGCCGACAATTTAGCCATATTCAGCCAACATATTGGTCTTTTGGGCGGTGTTGAAGACCAGATTATCGACTGTTTCCACAACGGCCGGGGCATTCCCTATACCGCCTTTCACCGTTTTCACGAAGTCATGGCCGAAGATAGCAACGTCAACATCGTCGAGCCATTGATCGAGCAAATTTTACCTTTGGTGCCGGGCTTGACCGAAAAGTTGGAACAGGGCATTGACGTTTTGGATTTAGGCTGCGGTCGCGGCAACGCCCTGAAACGGCTGGCCCAAACCTTTCCCCACAGCCGCTTTTACGGCATTGACTTTTCCGAAGAAGCGATTGCTACCGCCCAGGCGGACGTGAAAAGGATGGAGCTGACCAATCTCCGTTTTGCCGTTCAAGACGCCGCCACCTTCAACGAGTCGGATCGGTACGATCTAATTTGCACCTTTGACGCTATCCACGACCAGGCCTATCCGGCCCGTGTTTTGCGTAACATTGCCCGCGCTCTAAAGCCGGACGGCATTTACCTGATGCAAGACATCGCCGCCTCCAGCCACGTGCATCACAACCTGGACCACCCGCTGGCTCCGTTCCTCTACACCATTTCCACCATGCACTGCATGACTGTCTCATTGGCCTCCGGTGGCGAAGGGCTGGGCACCATGTGGGGCAAAGAAAAGGCGCTGGAGCTGCTGGCCGGGGCCGGTTTTGCCCACACGGAGGTACACCAACTGCCGCATGACGTTTTTAACTATTATTACATCTCTAAAAAGAGCTAATTAAATCTCATGATTCAATTTCATACCGTTACCCTCAATAGCGTCCCACTTCATTATGGCCAAGCGCCCGGACCGGGGCCGGCCCTGGTTATTGTTCATGGCCTGACCGGCTCACACACCGAATTTCTGCACCTGGCACCGGAATTGGCCCGCCAGGCCCATGTCTATCTGCCCGATTGGCGCGGCCACGGCCGTTCCGGCCACAGCCAAACCGATTACCAGATAGCCGACTACGGCAGTGACCTGATCGCCTTCTGCCGGCAGACGGTAAATAATTTGCCTTGATTGCCCAATTAGACCACAATCAGTGGGTGGAGGGTTATCGAGGGGCAAGTTGGTTGGTTTGAAATATGGATAAAATCGAGCAATTTTGGCAAGCTTATTTAGCGACCTGCCCGGAGCAGGCAGGCGAAGAGACTTACTTTGCCGCGGAAGCGTTTGGCGACAATCCTCGTCTGGCCGATGAATTAGGCCGGCTCATTGTGCAGGGCATAAAAACGGCAACCTGTTCGGCCCTTTGGGAATGGCAGGCTGAGGGCCAACCGCTGCCGCAAGTAGGCCACAAAACGATTCTGCTGGACGGCCGTAACGAGCCGCTGTGCCTCATTGAAACGACTGAGGTGACGATACGGCCGTTCAACGAAGTGGACACCCAGTTTGCCTACGAAGAGGGGGAGGACGACCGTTCGCTGGCCGCCTGGCGGGACGGCCATTGGCGTTACTTCTCGAGAGTATTGCGCAAAATTGGCCGTGAGCCGGCGCTGGATATGCCCCTGGTCTGCGAACGCTTTCGTGTCTTGTTTAAATAATAGGATGAACCCATACCAATTGCTATGACGCAACCGACCTCTGAACTTGCCACTTTCATTCACACTATGCCCAAGGCTGAAATCCATGTCCATCTGGAGGGAGCTATCCAGCCGGAAACGGTGCTGGTGCTGGCGCAGCGTCACAACAGGCTGGATGCGCTCCCCAGCCAGGACGTGGCCACACTGCGCCGCTGGTTTACCTTCACCGGGTTTCCCCACTTCCTGGACGTTTATACGACCATCCAGAATTTGCTGCGTGAGCCGGAGGATTTTGCGCTCATTGCCTATGAATGTGGGCAAGATATGGCGGCACAAAACATACGCTACCGGGAAGTAACCTTTACTCCATTTACCCACACCGATTCCCTGGATAAGGGACTGCATATCGACGACATTTTAGAGGGCCTGGAAAACGGCCGTCAGCGCGCGCAGGCGGAGTTTGGTGTGGAGATGCGCTGGGTGTTTGATATTCCCCGCAACTGCAGCTTTCCCAACGGCGACGGCATTGCCTATGATCCGCGGCCGGCCGAACGCACGCTGGAATTTGCGCTGGCGGGGCGCAGCAAAGGTGTCGTCGGTTTTGGATTGGGCGGCAATGAAGTTAATGCCCCGCCGCAGCCGTTTGCCCACGCATTTGTGGCAGCTAAGGCGGCCGGTCTGGCCAGCGTACCGCACGCCGGAGAAACAACGGGGCCGGCGAGCGTGTGGGGTGCTGTTAACGAGCTGCAAGCGGATCGCATTGGCCACGGCGTGCGCGCCATTGAAGATCCCCAACTGCTGGTCGTGCTCAAAGAGCGACAAATTCCCCTGGAAATCAACCCTACCAGCAACGTCTGTTTGCACGTGTATCGTCGGTCGGCAGCACATCCCTTTCCCCACCTGGACCTCATGGGGCTGTTAGTGACGGTAAACAGCGACGATCCGCCGCTATTTAACACAACCCTGACGCGGGAGTATGAACTTTTGGCGCGTGAGTTTGGCTACGGCCGTGCCGATCTGATCCGCATTGCCCGCAATGCCTACGTGGCTGCCGCGGCCGAACCTCCTTTAAAGCAGAAGCTCCTGGCGGAGTTTGACGCATGGCTGGATCAAACAATTTGAGGAATATATGATGAGACCTATCTTTTTTAATGCTGCTTCTGTTTTGGCTGGCCGCCTGTGCCCCTGTTACGTCCCCAGAGCCGGAAACCAGAGCCACTACCGATGGGATAGACAACGCCTACCGGAGGAGTATATTCCCTGATGGATGCCTTAACCCAAATCGAATCCAATATACGCACCGTTGGTCGCCAGAATCGCACCGTGATCACCCAGGCCCACTTCGAGCTATTCATCTCTCCCAGCCAAATTGACCACTTGAGTTTCGCCACGCCCCTGCCCGATGACCCCACCGATTGGGCCGAGGCCATTGCCAACATGCAGGCCGCCTTTAGCCAACATGGCAAACGGCCGCGTCTTGAATACATCGCCGACCTGCACCCTGACCTGGCCCCGGCACTGGAACAAGCCGGCCTGGTCTGCGAAAGCCGCACTCCGGTCATGGCCCTTGACCTGGCTAAACTTGGCCCACCTCCTAACCCGTCGCCCCTGGCCAATTACCGGCCACTGACCAATGACAAGCCTTTCCTCACAACCTTTCTGCGCCGGCAGAGCGTGGCCTATGGCGGCGACGGCGGCGATGATTCGCTGGGCTGGCTGCCCCATTTACAGAGTGGTTTGCAAAACGGCCGTGTTTTGGGCGCGGTTCTGTTACAAGGTGACGAAATGGTCTCCGGCGCAGTCATCCAGCTAGGCGGCGAGATTGGTGGTTCGGGCCGGAGCAACGCGATCAGATCGGCCAGGTCCGCCGCGTGCAGCGGTAGGGTCAGCTCACGCAGGCGGTCGGCGTTGCCGTCCTCGAGTGCGGCCGCGACGGCGTGCAAAAATTCGGAGCTGAC
>JAWOIM010000470.1:0-6671 GCA_046484685.1 Chloroflexota bacterium
TTGCGGTAGAGCGACGGCCGTCGCCGATCCACCAACGGCATCCCCAGAAACTGCTGCAGTCGCTCAAATTCGGCCTGCGTTGTGACCAGCCGATGGTAATCCAATACAAGGTATGGCTGGGAAGCCTCTCGCAAGTAAGCCAGGATTCTCAAATTATGTTCGCACCAACTTTGTAAATATTTCCAGGCCAACAGCGGCTCCCGGTAACGGTTGCGGGCATGACGGGGCCGGTAACGCGGCCACGGTTCGGTAGGATCACGATAAATAACAATCAACCGATGCTCTGGCAGCTCTGAAGCCCACAGCGGGTAAACCAGGCAAGTACGCGGATCTTTGAAACCCCAATGGCTGTACGCATGATTGCTAGCGGCAATAATTTGCCGCATCCTGGCCTGCTGCTCTGGCGTCAGTTGCAGATTTGTCGGCAGGCGAATGTCGATGCTGCGTTGCTGGTTCGCCCGCAAAATATCTTCATTCAGCCGCCAGGTCGATTCCCGCTCGTACTGGTTGCCCTGGTCATAAGAGACGCCATTTTCCAGGTTCTCGCCCATGTTAACGCCAGAATGGTGCAGGATTTGTGAGGCCAGCGTAGTGCCGGATTTATGCATACCGAGGACGACGTAGATCACAAAATCACTCCTTCAAGATGTAGCGCGATTTGCCAAATCGCGTTACGGATCCGAATTTTTATTCATCATCTCTCTCTTTATCGCTGGCTGGCAGGTGGTTGCTGCGCCTCTTCCAGGTAAAGAGCAGGCATGTGTCCATTGTTGGTGACGGGCACTACATCTATGGACAGTCGCTCGATGAGGGAGGAGATGGTGTCATTCGGCTGTCCAACAGCAGTCAACAGATTTGGAGAAAGGTTCACCAACTCACCGCCCGAATACAGTTCAATGGGCTGCGATAGCACCTGTTGCAGCCTGGCCAGCCGAACACGGGCTTCTTCCAGCTCAGGGAGATGGCGCATGAGGACGGCAAAACTGTGCTCATCCCAACGCCCAATTAAATCTCGGCCGGGCAGTTCGTCTCGCATGGTGGCAACGATGCGGCGCAGGAGGTTGTGCAGCACATGGGTTGGCAGGCTCAAGCCGGACAACCCTTTCAGGCGCACAACGCTAAATACAAGCTGCTCCCCCTCTGTGAGCAGCAGTTGTTCCATCTGGTTTTCCGTGTAGGCTCGCTTATAAGCGCCGGAGGCATGATCGCGAGCGTTCCACTGGCGCAGCTTATCGCTGATGGGCTGTTGTATCTGGTCTCGCAGGATGGCCAAAACGCTGCCCAACACCAAACCCAGCAGGAGCGCCAGGGACGCATCTCGCATGGGCGTGGGACTGATAGGCGTCGTTGGCACGGAAGCGGGATCCAGCAGCTCGATCCGGTAAATGTCGTAGGTCTGGCTGACATAGCTGATGGTTTGGGCGGCGGCAGCGTTAGCCAGGGTGGCGGCGGTTTCCGGGTCTGGCCCTTTCACGGCCACTTCCAGGACGCTGGCTGCGGGCAAAGCAACGGCCGAAATTTCGTAATCATCTCCGGCGCCATCAACCAGGCCTGCTACATCCAGAGCTTCCCGGCGGATTCGGCTGCTGTTTAGCACTTCCACGAAGGTGGCCGCAATGGAGCGCCTGTCTAGCGTGTCGAGGCTGTAGATGAGGTCACGGCCGTCAAAATTGGTCATGTTAGGCGCGATGAGCAACTGTAGCCGACTTTGGTAAACCGGCTGAGTCATAGAATTGATCAACAAGGTGAGAACGACGGCGATTACGGCCGTTAGCGCCACAATCCACCAATTGCGCAAAAGCGCCTCTACATACATCCTTAATTGCACCATGATTATCCTTCCTTTACTATTTGTTGTGTTGTTCTCCAATGAGAGTGGGTCCGCTCGCCAAGCTCCGTAAAGCTGTAACCAAATGAGTTGGCTCTGCCTTCAAACCTGTGTACCAGGAAGCGCGTGTAAAGCCGAGTCAACAGGCTGCTTTCTAGCTTATGCCACTGGTCGAAATATTTATCATTTGTGTTTGACCGCACATTTGGCACCGGCACAGGTATGGGGTCAATTCCCACAAATTCACTTATTTTGGCGATCATGGCCGGTGGGTTCGCCACAAAATCCTCATACTTCAGCAGAAAAACGTTCTGCACCTGGGCGCTGTCGGCGATGAACCGCTCGTAGCAGACAAACCAATGCTCAAACAAGGAAACCAGCAAGCGGCGCGGCCGCCACTTTTTGGTTGCCAGCGTGGTGGCTACCGGGTGGCGCGTAACGATGACGAAGTAGGATTGGGGAAATAAGGCCTGCAAAAAGCGGGTGCGGATCAGAGTGGGCAGCGATTTTTCTAACAAGACCGGCTTGCTTAAATTCCAATACGGTTTCCATTCGTTAAAAAGCTTTTCCCCGTTTGCCGCTGTCACCAGCGGCGACTGTTCGTCCAGATAAGCGGCTTTGTGGAAACCAAAAATACCCGCTCCACCATATTCCCTGGCAGGCGAAAAGAGTGTCTGCAAATGCTGCCCCTCATCTTTATCGGCACCGGTATTTTCGAAGCCGCTAATTTGGGGATGCGCTTGCAAACATTTAGCTAATATGGTTGTCCCACTGCGGTGCAAACCGCCAATGAAGAGAAATTTGTGATTTTCCATAGGTTTTGTCTGTTGTGCAGCCATTATGGAATAAGCAATATGATCACTCCTTTAACTGCTTGCAGGCTGCGGTTGAAAAGCCAGGCTCTCTTGCCCGGTATACTGTTTGAATAGGGAAGCGAGTTCAGCTACGTTGTGTTGCAGGCGAAACGCTTTTAGGACGAGTTTGCGCCCGGCTACGGCCGTAGCAAACGCAACTTCTGGCGACTCATACACACCTTGCAAAGCCAACGCCAGCGCCTCAGCATCGGCGGGTGGAACGAGGACGCCTGTTTGCCCATCCTGCACCAATTCCGGTACACCGGATAAATTTGTGGCGACCACCGGGACGGTACAGGCCAGCGCCTCCATGAGCGACACCGGAATGCCCTCCATCTTGCCGTCTGGCATGATGACGCTTGGCTGCACATAGCAGGTGGCGGTGGGTAAAAGGGCGGCTACTTCTTCCTGCGGCAGCGGACCTAAAAGCTGCACCTGCCCTTGTAAATCCAATTGTTTGATCAAGCCCAATAGCTTGGGCTCCTCTGTGCCGCCGCCAATAATGCGGCAGCGAAAGGGAATACCAGCCTGCTTGAGCAGGGCGCAGGCCTGCACCAGAAAAGCCTGGCCTTTGTAGGGCTGCAGGCTGCCAATGCTGATGATTTCCAAAGGCTGGCCGGGTACGGCAGGGGCGGTGCGGGGTTGGTACAGTTCAGGAACAATGCCGCAGTGGATGACGGCCGTCTTTTGTCGTATCCAGGGACCCACGATGCGGCTCAGGTGGGCCACGTTGTAATCTGAAATAGCCACAATAAAGCGGGCGTGCCGGAGCTTGGTGGCTAACATGGCGGTGCGCACAAAAATATCGTGGGCGTGCACCGTGACGCTGTAACTGATGCCGGTCAGTTGATGGATAAGCCAGGCAAAAAAGGCGGGATGGGTGGCGTAATGCGCATGGATATGGCTGATACCCTCCGCCTGCATTTGCGCGGCGGTCTGCACCGCTTTGGGGAAAAGGGCGCAAGCCCGCAGCAGCAGGTTCAGGTCTGGCACGTTCCCGGTGATGGTTTGCCCCCAGAGGCGCAGGTAGGTGGTTGGCTGTTGTAGGAAGGTACGGCCGTTTCCCACCATCACGTCTTTGGAAACAAAAGGTACCTCACGCACCTGCGGCAGCCAGCGGGCCGCTTCCCCATGAATCACCGTTTGGTCATCCTGCACCACCAGTGGATACAAGGCTACTATCCAACCTTGCCGTTCCAGCTCATTCATCTCCCGCAAAATAAAGGTTTCCGGCAGATGGGGGAAGCGAGACATGATATAGGCAATTTTACCTGGCATTAGTGCGCTCCTCGTTGGCACCAAACGACGGTAAAGGTTCGAAGCAAAATCTCGAGATCTAACGACAAACAGCGCCGTTCAATGTAGGCGACATCCAACCGTACCCGCTCGTCAAACTCCATTGATCCCCGGCCTAAAATTTGCCATAAGCCCGTTATCCCCGGCAGCACATCGAGGCGTTCCGTATGCCACAATTGGTATGTTTCCGGTGAGAAAGAAGTAGGGCGGGGGCCTACCAGGCTCATTTCACGACGCAATACATTCAACAATTGGGGCAGCTCATCCAGACTGGTTTTGCGTAAAAAGCGCCCAACCCGGGTAATACGCGGATCATTAGTAATTTTAAAATCGGGCCATTGCAGCTCATTCGAATGAGCCAGTTCCTTCTTCATTTCTTCGGCGTTCGGCACCATGGTGCGGAACTTAAAAATGCAAAATGGTCGCCCCCCCTTGCCGGTACGTTTTTGCTTAAACAACACCGGGCCGCCTGGTGATTCAATTTTAATGAGTAAGGCACAAAGGAGTAATAATGGCAGCACAAAAAACAGCGCAGAAATAATAAGCGTCAGATCCATGAGGCGCTTGGCTCGACGATATGCTTTTCCCTGCAGCAGTCGCTCCTCTGGCCGGTACTGCTGCCACCAAAGCGTCTCTGTGGTTTGTGGAAAAACCGTTAATGATAATGAAGAGAGGACGTGTTCTGGATGGATGAACTCCTGGTCTCTCCGGGTGGTTTCGTCTGTGGGGAAGGTCGTCATTTCGCTCATTCCTTTTGTTTGATAGGGTCGTGCCACCCAAGTTATTTACGATACTGCCTGTAGCTTGTCTTGCCGCAGAGGCTGAGCATCAACTTCATCGGCCTGAGAATCCAGCCGCTTCAAATGGCCATCTGCCTCGGTGAGCAAGGCTTCAAACGTCAGCGCTTCTTCGGGAAAAGAAGCTGTGCCATGAGAAATATTCACACCCAACTGACTGGACAACGCTTTGCCAATGCGGTCCGTCAACATGTTGGCACCCTGGACATCAATTTCAGGGCAAAGGATAACAAAACGGCCGTTTTCTCGATCTTCCATGACCGTATCCACTACCCGCAACTGTTCTTTGATGGTGTTGAAGAGACGCGCGGTTGTCCATAATTCCGCCACGTTCTGCTGAATTTCCTCCACCAAACGCGGCGCTGCCTTCAACACACTTTGCTTGTCTGGTCTAATAACGATGACGCTGAGCGCCCGGTGAAAGTGGCGGCTCCGTGACATTTCCCGGCCAATTTCCTGGCCGGCATCTTCCACGTTTAACAGGTGGCTGCCTGCCTTGGCCAGACTTACATATTCCGCTGCCTGCTGGAAGTCCCGGTAAGTTCGCGCCACCTGATGGGCCAGATAGACCAATACCAAGACAAATACGGCTTCCGTCAGTGTCAAATAGGTATATATCCCCCCTAAAATAGAACGCTCATTCACCAACAGCAGTTTGAAAAGTGTAAAAACGAAGGACCAGAACAAGATGACGCGAGACACAGACAACCTGGCAAACCAGGGTAAAAGAATTGTCGATATAACAGCAACAGTTCCTAAACCATAAACAAACGAATGAATATCAATGATATTGTTTTGTCCAAAATCAAATCTCTCTATGGTAAAAAAAAGACTGAAGGAGATCAGCAACTGCACTAATAACCATCGAAAGTTGTTCATCTTTCCCTTCTCCAACTACCGTTGTATGGGTACCCTCGCTGAGTAAAGCGGTTAGTTACAAGCGCTTGCTGGCTATAGAAACGTTTTTGCAAGCCGAAGTGAATGAGCTGTTCGCTTTAGCTGAGGCGGGTGACGGGGACAGTTACCGGCTGAAATGAATATTGATGATGAGGATGAGGATGAGGAGGATGAGGAGGAGGATGAGATCCAGTGGCGTCATTGGGATCATCAAAGAAGTCTTGGGGTTTCGCCAGTTTTCATTACGCGGTTTGCTTGCGGACGCTGCGCTGGCGAATAAACTCCCGTCTGTCTCGCTTACAATCTAAAACGCTTGCACACGTTACAGTAATGAACTTCTGTCTGGGTCGTTATCTCTATAAATTAACATTGTCAAGACCATATATTATATTAACGATTTATATTAACGATGAGTTTTAGAGATTGTTACATAATTACATAAAGTGAACCCCATTGTCAAGACAATAAATTGGCCAAAATAAGGTAGATAGTTAATGTAAAAGTAAAGTAATGTAAAAGTATTGTGTGTGGAGTGGGTACACCTGGTGACGAAAAGAGGAAATGTTAAGGTTCAATCTGCTCCAAAAAGTACTATATTATATGGTAACATAGGGGGGACTAAGGAACATCGGCCGTTCAGAGGATATCACTCTCCGCCACTTGGGGGATATATGGCGGCGGCACCCACTAGGGACGGGCCAGATTCCACACTGGTCAGGATTAAGGGAAAAAGAAGCAACGACTCGATTCAACCCTCGTCCTGGCGAATATACTGGCACCTATAAATGGAAACCGGCACGCCGCACGCTCGCACGAATTGACTTTGCGATTGCTCAGTCAACGTATTCAGGATAATCGGTAGAATGAGTAATGCCCATTATTTATTCCTCTGCGGGATAGTACCGGTCGATGTTGTCGGCGTTGATAAAGACGTGGTTCATATAGACGGCCGGCGGTACCGATTCCCCGTGCAGAATTTTAAGGGCCAGCTCCATTAGC
>JAWOIM010000484.1:0-9040 GCA_046484685.1 Chloroflexota bacterium
GCGGTGTTTCGGTTGGCGTCGCTGTTGGCAACGGCGTCTCGGTTGGCGTGGCTGTTGGCAGCGGTGTTTCAGTTGGTGTCGCTGTTGGCAACGGCGTCTCGGTCGGCGTGGCTGTTGGCAGCGGCGTCTCGGTCGGCGTGGCTGTTGGCAGCGGTGTTTCAGTTGGCGTGGCTGTTGGCAGCGGTGTTTCAGTTGGTGTCGCTGTTGGCAGCGGTGTTTCGGTCGGCGTGGCTGTTGGCAGCGGTGTCGGTGTGGGTGTAGGTGTCGGCGCGATGACGGTAACGATCAGGGTATCGCTGCCGGCATCGCCGTCGTTGTCGGTAACGAACAGAGTCACGGTGTAAACGCCACTGCTGTTATAGCTGTGGGTGGGCGTAAGCGTACCGGTACTGGTTATACCGTCGGCGAGCGTCCAGAGAATCGTGTGGGTATCTAAAACGCCAGGGTCGGTAAAACTGCCGTTGAACTGCACCAGTTCGCCAACGAGGGCGGTTTGGTCAGGCCCGGCATTTACTTGAGGCGGCACATTGTTGATCGTCACCAATAAGGAATCGGTGGCGGTCAGGCCGTTGGTATCGGTGACAGTGACGGTGACGGTGTACAAGCCGTTATCCAGGTAGGTATGGGTGGGGGTCAGGGTGTTAACGGCCGTTTCTCCATCCCCAAAGTGCCACAACGACGCTACCGGCAGACCATCAGGATGGGTGACGACGGCCTCGAACTGAACCGGGCTGCCTTCGTCGGCCACCAGGTCCGGCCCGGCATCGACGGTGGGCGGGCTGGCCGCAGCGATTATCGTCAACGTTGTTGTCTCACTGTGGCCGGCCCCACTACTGACCGATTGGGCCACGGCCTCCAGCGTATAAACACCTGCTTCAGATGCCTGCACGGTGATCAAAATACCGGCCGTCATGTGGGGCGGGATGTAAACCTGCTCTACTTCCAGGTCAACGGCCAACCCGGGGGCCACCACCGACAAGTCATAGATGGTACTGATATTGCCGGTGTTGGTAATCAGCATCATGTAGCTGACAGTCAGGGTATCGGTCACCACCTGGTTGTCCGGCAGCCAGGCGGTGGTAGCCGCTTCATAGCCGGTAAATTGCACGGTGGCGGTGGCGGCATTGCCGATACGGCCGTCTGTGGTTGACGTGGCCATAACCGACAGCGGATACGTTTGGGGCAGGGCAAAGTGGAGATCAGCGGCCGTTACCTGCACCGTCTGCGACTGGCCGGGGGCCAGGGTAACCGTATCAGCCGAGAAGTCGGCCGAGGCAGCAATAATACCGCCGGCCAGCAGTTCATAACTGTCGGCCACCGTCCCCGTATTGGTCACCACCACCTGCCAGATGCCCATATCTGGGGGCGACATGATGGTATGGGCCGGCGTTACCTGCACCTGGACGCCCCGTTCAGTCACGGTCAAAGTCCGTTCAATTTGCACAGAGACGTGGGGGTTGTGGCGGGATTGGAGCGTGACGGTAAAGGTATAATCTCCCGGTTCTGCCGCCAGGTCCGGTGTCACCAACAGCAGCAAATCGGCCGCGTTAAAGACGTGGGGCGTCAACGAAATGTTGTTGACTTCCGTTCCGTTGACATCCAGGCGATACTGCCAACCGGGGGGCAAGTCCAGGCTTATGTCATAAGTATCCGCTATGGTGCCGTTGTTGATGGCGGTCAGGGTATAAGAGACCGGGGTGCCCGGTCCGCCCACACCGACCAGTGGCGTCAGCGCCGCCGCGACACGAGCATCGCCCAGAATAGTTAACACGGCCGGCGCATAATCCTGTTCACCGCTGTCTAGATTGACGGCGTTGATGGTAAAGGGATGAGGGCCATGACTCTCATAGGCAGTAATGCCAACCGGCACGGTGATCGCTTCTCCGGCAGCCACGGTCACAATCGGTGGCAGCGTAATCGTGCTACCCGGCAACCCCTGTAAAGAAAGGGTATAGGTTTGCACCGTCGTCGTCAGATTAGTAATGGTGGCCGTATAAGTAATCTGGTCACCGCTGGCTACCAGGGCGTCTATAGGATCAACGGCCACCGCTAAAGTCGGTGAAGCATCAATAATTTGCAGCGAAGCCACTGCCTGATCCTGCCCGCCAGAGGCCAGTTCCGCCCGGAGCGTAAACAATTGTTGATCGGCTTCGGCACCGGCCGGCACCGTCACCGTTAAGGGGAAGGTTACATCGGTTCCGGCGGCTACGGACACGGCCGGCGGCAGCGTGGCCCAACCGGACGGCAAACCTAGTAAGGATAAGCTGATTGTATCTTCGGTTGGGCCGGGATTGTACAGGCGAACCTGGTAGGTGGTAGTTTCACCTACACGAACTGTTTGTGTGGCCGGCTCCATTGATACCAGGTGTGCCGCCGCCACGTAAAGCGGAGGCAGCAAGAGGCTGTTGCGCCCGCTGGCCAGGTGATAAGACACGATAGTAGCTTCGCTGACCTGGCGCACTTCACCCGGCTGCATGGCCGGCAGTTCGGCCGCAAACAGTATGTTTTGGGGTTGGTTCAGCCCAAATTGTTGGTAGTGCCAATGGTAAGCCGGCGCCGGCGACTCCGGCAAGAGTGAAAAGGTATCGCTCAAGACCAGCATCCCGGTGACGGGAATGGTGTGGGTGACATCAATTGTATAAAAAACCGATGGCTGCGGCGGCTCACCCTGACTGCGGTAGGTATTGTTTACCGTCCAACTCGGTTCTTCACGGAAGGGGACACTCAGATCATCGTTAATATTGGTTACCCGGTAATTGAGTTCATTCCAGAGACCACGTGCCGGCGTCCAATCATCATGGCCCAACACGTAAATACCACCGTGATCAATGGTAACGATGTTAGCCCGGCCGTCTTGATTGGCATCAACGATAATCGGGTAATCCATTAAGGTGCGGGAATTGATCAACGGCTCGTGGAACAATGTGGTACCATCCTGGCCATCAAGAATGACCAGGCCAGAATCATACCCATTCCACATCACTTCGGCAGCGCCATCGCCGTTCAGATCGTGAGCCACGACCCCGGCGCTGGACTGGGTAGAGTCGTGAACTGTTTTATTCCAGAGCAATGAGCCGTCGGCTTGCAGTACAAAAATTGTGCCCGGCCCAAACATGCCGGTGCGGCGGGCATAGACGACAATCTCCTTCTGTCCATCACCGGTTGTGTCGGCAACGACCACAGAACCGGGGAAGACGTGGTTGGGTATAGGATAGGTCCAGATGAGGGTGCCATCGGCCCGCAGCAGATCGATGTGGCCATCCCAGGCCATGATAATTTCAGGACCGGGTTCGCCGTCGGGCAAATGACCGGTGATATCGGCTATAGCCGGCGCACCGTAGGTACCTTGTGAGGTGACAAAGACCAATCCCACAGGCCAGGAACGGATAGCCACCGGACGGGTATAGGTCCAAACCAGGGTGGGAGGTTCCAGACCCCGATTATAGTCGTAGAGGTAGAGCGTATCCCTGAAACCAGTCAGAATATTAGGATAGCCGTCACCGGTCAGGTCGGCCAATAGGGGCGAGGTTGGTCCTACATATGTGTCTATTCCCGTAGAGCCGCTGCCGGGTGAAGGGATGCTGGCTGCCAATTGACCATCGGCCGTGAAGACACAGACACATTCACCACTGGCCACAACAATTTCCGGTGCCGGGTCGTCATCTAAGTTCGCGACAGACAGTCCGCTCCAGGGGGTCTGAATGGTATCGTCGTGCCAGTAGAGGCGGCCATCATGATGGAAGGCAAACAGACCGTGGCTGCCGGCCACAACCAGTTCAGCCCCCGGCTGCCCATCTAATTCGACCATGACCGGGGCTACACCACCTGAACCAACTTCGGCCCGCCACAATATCGGCGCTCGCAGGTCGGGGCCAACCGCACCGGGTGGTGAGCCATCTGTCAGGCCATCGCCCCGGTAGACATAGACGTAGTTACCTTCATAATGGGTAACGGCAAGTTCGACCACACCATCGCCGCTCATATCACCGGCAACGGGGGCCGACATATTGGCCGACCCCAAACCGATGGTCCGGTCAAACCATTCGACAAAGGGGCTGCCGGCAATGGGGGCTGCGGTGGTATCAAAGGCGTCGATGGTGGCCTCAGCAACGGCCGTTACGCGCAGCACGTGAGGACCAGGCCCCAGATCGGTGTAATGGAAGACGCGCCGGCCGGGGGTAAAGCCATAGGTGTAATCGACAATAGCCTGGCTGACCCCGTCGATAAAGATTTCGGCTGCGGCCGTTTCGGGCGCGGTAACGGCTACGTAGGTGACGCGGTCGCCGGTGAAGTGGAACCAGCCGTGACTGCCCCCCTGCACGTAGCTGCCGCCGCCGGCTTCAGGCGTACTTTGCTGCGTCCAGTCGCCGCTGAGATGGAGCCGCGGGTTTTGTTGCTCAAAGAGGCCCTGCGGCATGGCGGCCCCATCCCAAACGTCGATATAGTCAAGGTAAACCCAACTATCGTTGGCTTCCGCCGCCTGTTGGCCCAGGACGTGGATAGCAACGGTGTGGCTGCCAGGACCTAAATCGGGGTAATATTGATCGGTAACCGATTCATGGGGGCTGTAGGTGTCGATGATGCCCTGACTCTGACCGTCTATAAAGATTTCGGCCAGGCCACAGGCGGGACAACTCAAGAAGCCAATTCCCAGCCATTCTCCCTCGAAGGTCAGTTGGACAATATCCCCACCGGTTCGGGAACCAATGCCGGATGCGGCACTCAGTTGGGGTATTGTTTCTTTATGCCAAGAGGGAGGCGCGGCGTTATACGGCTGCCCATTGTAGCGCAGCTCGGCAGCATACTCTTCATAGCGAATAATGCCATCCTGGACAGTGCCCACAAACCCGACCTGACCAATGGGTAAGGCAACATCGTAAACAACGTCATGCAAGGCGAGATCTTTGACCTGGGCTTTGGTCGAGGAAAGATAGAAAGCGATCTGTCCGGCAGCATCGGTCTCATACTGGGCCAAGGGAGCAATGGCATTATTGCTGCCGCTGACCAGCAGGGCGATGGGCCGGTGGGCCAGGGGCCGGCCGCTGCTGTCTTGCAGGGTAGCCGTGATGGTGATCGTTTCCTGGCCATCGGCCGCGGCCGTTACCGGGGCAATGGTCACCTCATAAGCGGTGGTATGAAGCGGCCCCAGGACGTAAGAGAGGGTAATGACCTGGGTCAAGGTAATCCCCTGGGCCTCATCCAGGGCAGTGACGGTCACCGTTTGTACCGTGCCGGAGCGAATGGCAGCCGTTACCTGCCCCTGCTCGTTGGTCAGAGGGTGGGGCTGGTTGAGAGTCAGGTCTACCCCATCGGCCAGAATTTGCACGGCCCGTTGGGGCAGCGGGTTGGCCTGGCTGTCCAGCAGCGTAGCCGTTATGATCGCTTCATCACTATTGTCGGCAATCATGGTGGTTTTATTGGCCACCAGGGTGGATTCATCTACGTCCAGCGTATCGGGGATAAAAGTGATGTCGCCCACCGTTAAACTGGTGTCGCTGAAGAGATCACGCAAGGCGATTTCTTTTAGTTCGGCCGTGGTGGCGGCCAGGTTAAAGCTAACATAGCCCTGGGCATCGCTAGTAGTCGTAGCGGCGGGCGTAATGATATTGCCACTGCCGCTGACCAGGAGTTGAAGGGAGCGATTGGCCAGCGGACGGCCTTGACCATCGCGCAGCGTGGCGCTAACGGTCGCCTGCTGCTGGCCATCGGCCAAAACCAGTTCCGGCCCGGCCGTTATGGTCGAGGTGGTAGAAACAGGTGCACCGGCCACAAAGTGGAGCGTGGCCGTTGGCGGCAGCGGCAGACCTTCTGTCTGGTTAACGGCCGTTACGGTCGCCGTTTGAATCGTGGTAGAACGAATGAGGGCCCAAACCTGGCCTTGCCCGTCTGTAACCGCTGCCGGCTGCAAGAGGGTGACGTTGTGGCCATCGGTTTGCAGGCTAACGGCCTGGTCAGGGATGGGATGGCCAAAGCTGTCATACAACGTGGCCGTCACCAGGGCTTCATCCAGGCCATCGGCGGCCACCATGGTCACATCAGTGGTGAGTTGGGCGGCTGCCGGGTCCATGGGGCCGGGCACAAATTCAACCCAACCCAGCGGTAAGGTGACGTTATACTGCGTATCACGCAGGCTGATTGCTTTACTTTCTACGGCCGTGGCCGTCACGAAAAAGGTGACGTGACCCTGGGCATCGGTATTCAGGTGGGCGGCAGGGCTGATGGTATGGCCGCTGCCCGATACCAGCAGTTCAACCGGCCGGTCGGCCAGCGGGTAACCCAATTTGTCACGCAGCGCAGCCGTCACCGTAATGGGCTGGCTGCCGTGAGCCAGGGCGGTCGTGGGTGTGATGGTTATCTCAGACTGCTCACTCACCGGCGGGCCGGCAATGATGGTCAGCGTAGCCGACTGGGCCACCGTTAAGCCACTGGCGGTGTCAACGGCCGTTACCGTCACCGTTTGCACCGTCTGGGAGCGGATGGTGGCGTAAACGGTACCCTGAGCGTCAGTAGTGGTATGGGGCTGAGCCAGCAGCAGATTTTGGCCATCAGCCTGGATGAGCAGTTGGCGATCGGGCAGAGGATGGCCACTGCTGTCATACAGCGTGGCCGCCACCAGGGCGCTGCTGCTGCCGTCGGCGGTAATGATATTCTGATCAATTGTCAGCGTAGAAAGAGCCAGATCCGGATCCCCGGCCACAAAGGTAGCCTGACCCAACGCCAACCATTGGCCGCTGGTCAAGTCGTGGAGTGTCAAATCCTTGGTTTCCACATTGGTAGAGGAAAGGTTGAAAACGGCCGTTCCCGTTGTGTCGGTGCCGGTAACAGGATCGGGAGTAACCTGGTGGCCACTGCCGGACACAATCAGTTCTACCAGGCGTTCGGGCAGGAGACGGCCCAGGATGTCGCGCAGCGTGGCAGTGATCACAATCGTCTGGCTACCGTCGGCCAGAGCTGTCTGTGGTGTTATGTCAACCGCAGAGTGGCCGGCAGCCGGCGGTGGGGTAACAAAAACAAGGGTAGCCGTCTGCTGCAGAACTGGTCCACCAGGCTGGATGGCAGCGGCGACGGTGATTGTCTGAACCTGTGTGCTATCAATAATAGCCTGCACCTGCCCGGCCGCGTTGGTCAGGCTGACGGGCAAAGTGACATTCACATGAGTGCCCGTCGTTTCAAAATGGACACCCTCACCCGGCAGCGGATTGCCCCAGGCATCGCGCAGGGTGGCCGTGATAACGGCCCCGTCCTGGCCATCGGCAAACAGCTCGGTCCGGTCACTGACCAACGTAGAAAGGGCGTTATCGACCGCACCGGGCGTAAAGGTAAGCGAGAGCGGCCGGTCGATGACGTCCCCGGCTGCGGTGCGGGCGCTAATCGACTTGACACCGGCGGCGGTGGTTGTCACCGTCGCCGTGACAACGCCATCCTCGTTGGTCAACCCCAGGGGTATGTAGCCCTGCACCGGCTGGCCGTTGAGCAGAACCCCCTCTTCGGGCCAGAAGCGAAGTTCGACGGTGGCCGGCAGCGTCAGGGAAAGGCCGCTGAGGGTGGCAGTGATAGTGGTACTGGTCGTGCCATCGGCCGGCAGGGTGAGCGGATTGGCATTGAGGGCAGCGCTGTAAGGTACGGCCGTATCCAGGTAGATAGTGCCGTCACAATCGGCTGCCGGGCAGGTGCCGCCGCCAAAGCCGGCTTCGTAAGCACCCTGGTAATGGTTCGCCTGGGCGTAGAGGGCAATGCGCCCGCCACCACCGGCCTGGCTGCCACCATTGGCCTGTATCAGGCCGGTCGTACCGGTAATGGTCGTGGTCTCGATCCAGAGTGAACCACCGCTGCCGCCGGCCAGGCCGTTGACCTGCAACTGGCCGTCTAACCGCAGTGTGTCGTCAACGAGCAGGCGCACAGCGCCGCCGCCGCGGCCGGCACTGCCGCCGGAACCGAGCGTTACCGGGGTGTAGGGGCTGCCGTAGGTAGGCTGGTTGCCGCCCCCTACGCCGCCGTGGCTGGCGCCATCGGCGTGGCTGCCGGGGCCGCTGTTCAGATCATATCCGAGACCGTTGGCCTCGATACGGCCGTTGGTCCCCACCACCACGTCCTGGGCATAGAGGATAAAGCCGTAGCCTTCATTGTCCCCTTCATCATGACCGGCCAAGGTCAGCGTACCCTCATTGACGTGCAGCGTGGTCAGAGTCAATTGGCCCAGGGGATAATCCTGAGCTGCCAGATGCAGCCGGCCACCGCCCTCAATCGTTAGCAAATCAACCGGCCCCAACGGTCCGTGGAGCAGCAAAGTGACACCATTCAGGAGGAGCGTCTGATTATCTGGTTGGATACCGGTCAAGGCGGTGAGAACGGCCGTTTGGTCACCGGTGATAAGGGAAGTCACCAGGTCGCCGGCTACTTCCAGGTGGCCATAGCGGGACAGTTGTATTTCTGCTAACAGATGGTCGCCGGCCGGTAAGAAAGCCGCGGACCCGTTCCGATTATTGTTGTCAACAAGCAGCAAGCCGATTCCACTACCGTCATCCAGGTAGATGGTTCCCGGACCACCAATAGGGCCACCGGACCCACCATCAAATGCCTGCAACTGGCCGCCGAAATTGTCCAGAGGGCCATAAATGGCAATGCGGCCACCGGACCCACTATAACCACCGGCCTGGCCAATGCTGCCCGATCCGCCTTGACCCCCATTAGCCTGAATCAGACCTGCGCCGCTAACGGCGGCTGCTTCAATCCAGATAGAGCCGCCGGAACCACCGCCCTGGTATTGATTACCACGGCCACCATTGGCCGAAATCGTGCCGTCAATGATCAAGTCATTGGCTACCACCAGGCGCATCGCCCCACCACCGGCTCCTCCGGTGCCTCCCCGGCTGCCCAGGTGAGTGGGTTGATAGGGGTCACCATACGGCAAGCCGGCTGTGGCTGTACTATTACCACCATAGCCGCCATAACCACCGCCGGTTCGGCCACTGCCGGCACCCGGTCCCACCAGATAACCCCCTTCATCAGTGGCCAGCAAACCACCGGTGGCAATCGTCAA
>JAWOIM010000564.1:0-3471 GCA_046484685.1 Chloroflexota bacterium
CAATCGGCCGTTTTTGATTTAAGTTGAATGTTCCAACAATTCCACACATAGTTTTTCAAAAGTAAGAAGTTGTCCGAGTCTATCACTTCTCACTTTTCACTTTCTACTTTTCACTTAATTTACATCAGACCCGTTTTCTTAATCTTACCGCTGGAAGTTTTGGGCAGGGCGTCCCGGAATTCAACGATTTGGGGAACCATGAAGTCTTCGAGGTTGGCGCGGCACTGCTGCAGCACCTCTCGCTCCGTTATCTCAATCCCCTCTTGCAGGACGACCAGGGCTTTAATAGCTTCGCCTAAAACAGGATCGGGCACACCGATAACGGCCGTTTCCACCACCCCCGGAATGCCATACAGCACATTCTCCACCTCTTTGGGGGCCACTTTTTCTCCCCGGCTCTTGATGATATCATCCTTGCGCCCCACGAAGTAAAAGTAGCCTTCTTCATCCATGCGGAACAGGTCACCACTGTAGCAGAGGGTTTCGCCGGGTGTAGGACCGGGGCGGTAGCGAACGGCCGTGGCCTCCGGGTTTTCCCAATAGCCGCGCATCACGTGGCCACCGCGAATGACCAGCTCCCCTACTTCGGTGGGGCCAAGCCGCTGACCGGCCTCATCTTCGACCCACACTTCGGTGCCGGGGATGGCGATACCCACAGAACCGGGTCGCGTTTCAAGCTGGTCAGGCGGCAAGTAGAGCGTCCGCTTCGTTTCCGTCAGTCCATACATCGAGTAAAGGGTAGCCCAGGGGAATTTCTCTTGAATATGGCGAATATGGCTGGGGGGCAACGCCGCGGCCGTGTTAGTGATATAGCGCAAACAGCTCAGATCATAAGGAGATAAATCCATCTGCAACAAAATAGCAAACAGGGTGGGCACGCCGGGGAAACCGGTTACCTTTTCTGCCTCCATCCGCTTGAGAATCTGAGCCGGGTAAGCAAAGGATCGCTCCAGCACCAGCGTGCCGCCAAACTTAAAGACCATCAGCAGTTGGTATAGGCCATAGTCAAAAGAGAGAGGCAGAACAGCCATAACAATATCGTCGGGCCGGTTGTCCAGATAGGTAATAATCGACGAAGCGGCAAAAGTGACATTGTGATGGGCAGACATGACCCCTTTGGGGTCGCCGGTGCTGCCGGACGTGTAAATCAGGCAGGCCAGGTCCCGGTCAATCGTCTGCCGGGCCGGGACATGGTCGGGGCAGCTTTCTTGAATCTCACCGTATGCCCGAAACCGGTCCTGTTGGTCCGCCTGCTCCTGGCTCCCTTTACCCACCAAAACGGCTTGTTCCAGGGAAGGCGCCTGTGCCAGCAGCTTTTGGGCCAGGGCTGCCTGGCGGCCAGGTAATATCACAGCCGTCGCCCGGCAGTTATTGACCATATAAAGCAGCTTATCAAACTTGGTAGTGGCGTTAATAACAACAAAAACGCCGCCCGCTTTCAAGGCGGCAAAAATACCAACCACCAGTTCCACACTGTTGGGCAGAAAAAGGACTACCCGATCGCCACGCCGGACACCTTGAGCCTGCAATGAATGGGCCAGCCGGTTGGCCATCTGGTCTACTTCGGCATAGGTCAGCCGCTGACCGTCACAAATCAGGGCCAGCTTATCCGGCGTGCGGGCCGCGCTCTGTTCTAAGAAGTTGTTTACGAGTAGCATTCTTTACTATACTGGAGCTGGTCGGTTTCTGACTGTGCCATCTCTGGCAAAAATGCAAGATTATGCCCATTGTCAGTATATTTGCGCTCAATATAGGCCGACAGCTTTTCCACACTGTCAAAATTGTCTGGCACAATTTCTTCATCCGCCACTTTAACGGCAAATGTTTCCTCAACAAAAGTGACCAATTCTAGCACCCCCAGAGAATCGACCACGCCTGCTTCCAGGAAAGATTCGTCTTCATCCAGGTCAAACCCATTACTGCTAAACATAAAATTTTCGGCGACGTAGGTTTTTATTTGTTGTTTAACTCT
The DNA here is from genome assembly GCA_046484685.1 of Chloroflexota bacterium. Classification (GTDB taxonomy): domain Bacteria; phylum Chloroflexota; class Anaerolineae; order Promineifilales; family Promineifilaceae; genus SLGK01. The sequence goes on from JAWOIM010000564.1 coordinate 1,973, forward strand.
CATTGTTTCCTTACCCTCAATTAATATAAATACGGTTTTGTCTTACAGGCCTTTGCGTTCAAGCGCATTACGCAAGGTTACCTATCCGCCCTATATTTTGGCTGAGTAATCTGAAGATAGTCATTAAGAAAGAATATTGCACTGTTTAAGTCAGGCCGACCCCTGCATTGCCAAGGAGCCTCATTCTATACGCTGGGCGCTATTTTTTGCGATTGGGTTAGTTGGTAGGCGATGAGGGCAACAGATAGAACTAAAATCAATAAAATGGCGACAACGGCAAAAGCATTGTGAATGCCAACTCTATCTGCCAGCCAGCCCAGTAACAAGGGGGCTGCCAGAACGGAAGCGCCGCCGCCCAACGTGATACGGGCACTGACGGTATTGGCCTGTGCCGGGGCTGCTTCCATCGCCGCCGCCAGCCCTAAAGGGTAAAGATTGGCCTGCCCCAAACCGAATACAAAGAGGCCGACCAGCTTGAGCGGGGTCGTTGTGCCTAACCAAAAGAGGGGAAATCCGGCCACCGTAATCACAATGGCCACAATCAGCAAGGATGCAGTGGTGAAGCGCCGCGCCAGCCGACTGCCGGTTACGCGACCGATCAACATCGCCAGGAAAAAGCTGCCCATCAGACTGGCGCTCATTTCCGGGCTTAAGGCGGTTTGCCCGGTCAAAAAATCGGCTCCCCAATAAATGACGCACCATTCAATGGCAATGCCCAATATGAGGACCAGCCAGTAGGCCCAAAACAGGAGTGGTAAAGGGTGCAGGGTACGGCCGTCAGGCTCAGCCCCGTTGTCGTCAGGGGAACGGTCTGGAATGGCCTGGTGGCGGAACAAGATAAGCAGTAGAAAATAGATGGCTACGGGCAGCCAGATGGCGGTGCGCCAGCCCAACCCGGCCTGCTGCCCGCCGCCAATCAGCAGCGGCGCTAAACCGGCAAAAATGATGGCCATCACATTGGCTTCGGTCAGGGCAATGGTACGCCGTTCGCCGTGATGGTCTGACAGACCGGCCTGAATCATCACCAGCAGGGTAGAACCGCACAGCCCCATACAAAAGGAGGCGGTAATTGTGGCTGCCGGATGACGGGCCATAATCAGGAGCAAGGCCCCCACGACCAGCAAGGCACCACCTCCCCAGAACAGCAGCTTACGGCCGTAACGGCCGGCCAATTTATCGCTAACCAGCCCGGTGACGACGGCCCCCAGAGAAAAAGCGCTAAAGTGAAGCCCGGCGCTGGTGTAGCTGAGGTTCAGTTCGCCGCGCAAAAAGGGCATGACCGGCCCCAGACCGGCCTGCAAATAGGCAAACATGCCCAGCATCAGGTAGGCCAGCCAGGTAAATTTGTCCCGTGCAAACGGCGTTGTGGAGAGGGAAGGTAACATAACGGCAATAGCAGACTTGTTGACAATAACTGATCTTTTCTCCGCGCTCCTCTGCGCCTGCTGCGCCTATCTCCGCGTCATGATTTACTTCCGGCCGCGACCGGAGCTTTCGAT
>JAWOIM010000606.1:0-4626 GCA_046484685.1 Chloroflexota bacterium
TGCAAAGCATCAACCAGGCCACGGTACAAAACCTGGCCAGTACACGCCAGGCCGAAAAAGCAGCCCAAGATTTGTCCAGCCTGGCCCACCAAATGGAAAACCTGGTAGACCGGTACAAGTTGAATTAAGGACAATGGATGGCAAACGATGGACGGCAGACGGCGGACGATGGACGGCGGACGATGGACGGCGGACGATGGTCGATGGTCGATGGTCTGTGGTCTATCGACTACCGCCAAAACTGAGGTACAGACCTGACAGGTCTTAAGTTGACAGCAATGGTATTGGCAAAACAGTGTAGTTTATGTCAATAGGTGCATATAACCAATGGGTCTAAGCGAAAAAATACGGCAGCAGCTAATTAGCAGCTTTAAGGCCGAACAGCGCGAGCATATCCTGAATATTACGCAGGGGTTGTTAGCGTTGGAAAAAGAGGCTACGGCTGACGCGCGCACAGCCCTGTTAGCGGACCTGTTTCGCGCCGCGCACAGCCTTAAAGGGGCGGCACGGGCCGTGGGTATGAGCGTGATCGAAAATCTGGGTCACGGCCTGGAAGGGCTGCTGTTGGAAGCCAAAGAAGGGCAGCTAGAATTTTCACCGGAATTGTTTGATCTGCTTCACCAGACGGTTGACGCCGTGGAGCTGATGCTGGCCCAGTTAGAAAAAGAGGAACCCGGCCCCACACCGCTGCCGGTCTTAAATCTGATTGCCCGCTTAAATCAAGCGTTGGCCGATCCCCAAACCCTGCTCGACGCGGCCACAGCGCGAGAAACCACAAGCCGTGCAGCCGAGAATACCCCGGCTGCGGCCCTTCGTCCCGCTGTGACAGATAACACCATACGTGTTTCTGTCTCTAAGTTAGATGATCTGATGGCCCAATTGAATGACCTGTTAACGATTAAAGCCCGGCTGGAACAGCGGCTGGCCGAAACTGAACAAGTGTACCGGGAGGTGGATACCTGGCAAAAAGCGTGGCGACAAGTCGGCGGCAGCTATAACCGGCTGATGTACCAGGAAGAGCAGGGTCATTCTGCGGATGTCACTGCCCTTATTGACTATGTCTCTCAAAATCAAACCCGTTTGCGCACCGTCACCCAGCAGGTACACGGCCTTTCACAGCGGTTGACAACGGACCGTATGCAGCTCGATCTCTCCTTAAAAGAAATGGAAACGGGCATCAGGCAGGTCCGTATGCTGCCCTTGTCTACCATTACCGTCACTTTAAAGCGCATGGTGCGGGATATGGCCCGTCAGCAAGATAAGCAGGTCAGGCTGACCATTGTGGGAGATGATATTGAGCTGGACAAACAGATATTGGAGCAGGTAAAGGATCCCATTATCCATTTGCTGCGCAATGGAGTGGACCACGGCATTGAACCGGCGGCGGTTCGTGAGCAAGCGGGAAAAGCGGCTGCCGGCCAGATTACCCTGACGGCCAACCAGCGGGGCAGCCATGTGGTCATCATGGTGCAAGATGATGGCTCCGGGTTGGATCTGGAAGCAATCAGGAAAACGGCCGTGCAAAAGGGGATCATTACCCAACAGCAGGCCGGCACATTGGGCAGCGCCGAAACAATGGATTTGGTTTTTCGCTCCGGGCTGACCACCAGCAAAATTATTACCGATATTTCGGGTCGGGGCATTGGGCTGGATGTGGTCCGCCAAAATGTAGAGTCACTGCAAGGTACGCTACAGGTGGCTTCTGAACCCAATCAGGGCACAACCTTTACCCTGATGCTGCCGCTCACGCTGGCCAGTTCACGCGGGCTGCTGGTTCAGGCAGCCGGGCAGCAGTTTGCCCTCCCCCTGCTGACGATTGAACGAGTACTGCGCCTGCCCGTGGCCGATTGTGTCGACATAGAGAGTGGGCAGGCCATTTCTTACGAAGGGAGACTGATAGCTCTGGCCCGATTGGCTGACTTACTCAAACTACCGGCGGGCAACGACCCAACGCCTGAATTTATGACGGTGGTCATTGTTGCTGCTGCTGAAAAACGATTGGGGCTGATCATTGACCAGGTAAATGACGAACAAGAAATTGTCACCAAAAAGCTAGGCCCGCCGCTGCTCAAAATAGCCGGTATTGCCGGGGCCACAATTCTGGGAACAGGTAAAGTAGTGTTGGTGTTACACACGGCCGACCTGCTCAAATTGGTTTCTCAAACACCGGCACCCAGCCAGAACATCACGTCATCCAGCCGGCAGACAGAAGCATCTCCTCAAAAAACCATTCTGGTGGTGGACGATTCCATCACAACCCGGACCCTGGAAAAAAACATTTTAGAAGCAGCCGGGTATCAAGTAATGGTGGCCATCAACGGCGAAGAAGCACTCAGCTTGTTGATTAGCGAAACCCGTCCTGATTTAATTGTGTCTGATATTAACATGCCTCGTTTAGACGGCTTTGAAATGACAGCCCGTCTAAAACAAGACGCCCTTTACAGCGATATTCCCATTATTCTGGTTTCCTCTCTGGATTCCACGGCCGATAAAGCGCGCGGCATCACCGTAGGCGCCGAAGCCTATATTGTTAAAAGCAAGTTTGATCAGGGAAACCTGTTAGACATTATTGAACAACTTATTGGAAAAGCATAATGGTATCCTCCTCTAATACGCCTATTCGGGTTTTAATTGTGGAAGACTCAACTGTTTGTCGGGAACTGTTGATTTCTATCTTCCAAACTTCCCCTGATTTTGAAGTGGTGGGCGTGGCTCGTAATGGGCTGGAAGGGCTGCGGCTGGCCAAACGTATCATGCCCGATGTCATCACGATGGATGTTTTTATGCCCCATATGGACGGCTACCAGGCCACGCAGCAAATTATGGAGCAATATCCCTGTCCCATCGTCATGGTAACCAATCGACTGCATAGAGGGGCAAATCAATTAACCTTTAATGCTTTGCAGGCCGGTGCCCTCTCCATTATCCACAAACCAACGGTCAATGACCCGCCTGCTTCATTTCAGCAATTACTGCAACAGGTGCGGCTCATGGCTGAACTGCGCGTGGTTCGCCGTCGCCCCCTATCAACCCGATCACCAGCCGCTGTTGAGGCAGCCCGCCAGTCGGAGATGCCGGCCCTAAAAGCAGATCGCAGCCACCCTCAATTGTCCGTAAAAGTGGTTGTTATGGCTGCCTCCACCGGAGGGCCAACGGCGCTGGCCCATATTTTAGGGGATCTGCCGGCTGATTTCCCTGTGCCTATCTTCGTGGTGCAGCATATTACGGCCGGTTTTGAAACCGGTTTTGTCAAATGGTTGAATAATAAAACTGATCTGACAGTGCGCTCGGCCGAGGCTAAACAATGGCCCCGCGCAGGCGAGGTCTGGTTGGCCCCGGAAGGCCATTACCTGGTGGTTGATCAACAAGGATATCTCATCCTCAAAAAAAGAGTGATGGGTCCAGGACCGGGACAGGCCGCCGATCATCTGTTTGCTGCGGTGGCCCAGGTATACGGCCGTCAGGCCATTGGTGTGATCCTGACCGGAATGGGGCGGGATGGGGCGGCCGGGCTGCATGCCATGCACCAGACCGGAGCCTATACCATTGCCCAAAACGAAGAGAGCAGCGTTATTTTTGGTATGCCGGCCGCTGCTATTCAACTGGGTGCTGCCTCACAGGTACAGCCGTTAACCAACATTGCCGGCACGATTATGGATTTGCTGTGGGAGTAAAAATATGAGTGATTTAGTTGTAGATACGAATCAGCGAATTTCCGTCCACAATGACCTGGACATCATTGTTGCCCGCCTGCGAGCCAGAGAAATAGCTCGTACCCTGGGCTTTAATACCATTGATCAGGCCAGAATCTCGCTGGCGGCCGGTGAATTGGCCCGCGGCCTGGTGAAAAATATTGGCCAGATGGGTGAGATTATTATCTCTGGGGTTAAAACGGAGGAGCATTTAGGTATTCAAGTCATGGGCGTTAGCAAGTTTAATGCACCCACCCATATGGAAACCAAACCCCTACCAGCCCGGTCACATAACGACACGTTGGCCAATGTATTGCAGTTAGTTGATGAAGGATTTATAGAAGATGAGGGTGAACAAGAAACCCGAGTGACATTGATGAAGTGGCTCTCATAGTTGAGGAAAATATAATGACAAATAGTATATCTCCTGATAAAAAACAACCGTCTATTTTGATCGTAGAAGATTCTCCCTCGCAGGCTCTGCGCTTCAAGAACAGTCTGGAAAATCATGGCTGCCATGTCCACTGGACAGAAACAGGTCTCGCCGGTTTGCAGGCGGCCCAAATACAGATCTTCGACCTGATCATTTTGGATATTGAACTACCTGATATCGACGGCTATGAAGTGTGTCGTCGCCTGAAAGAATCCCCGGACACAGACAAAACGCCGGTAATTATGTTAACAACTCGGGACAGTGCCCGCGATGTTTTACAAGGATTAAAAAAAGGGGCTATTGACTATATACCCAAGGATCCCTTTGCCGAACTGGTCTTAATAGAAACAGTGCGCCAAATGGGTTTTACGGTACAAAAGGAGTTAGACTAGGTAGAGTAGGGCTTTTCAGTGGTCGGCAATTGTGCCTTATCGTAGCCGAGGTATTCTTACCTCGCCGTGTGCGTGCGCCAAGTGGGCGGCGCGGTTAGGAAACCGCGGC
>JAWOIM010000626.1:0-6840 GCA_046484685.1 Chloroflexota bacterium
AAGCAATACCAGCAAACGGGCGGTCGTGCAGAGGATTTTGATTGGTCACAGTGGTCAGCCCATTGGCATGGCCGTGGGCGTCGGGCGGGGCGGAAAAGGACATTTCCGGTCCGTTGCCCATGACGACGTGGCCCCAATGTTCTCCTTTCCATTGCACGGTAGTGTGATAAACGGCCGTTTTACTCATGCCCCTACTCCCTCTGCCCCACAAAACCGGGCATATTCCTGGGCCAGCGCGGCCTGATAATCAGCTTCCAGATCGGCCGGCACGTCGTTGTAAATTTTTACCTGGGCCAATAGTTCAGCACCCGTTGCCGGCAGCGGCCGTTTCCCCATCTCCTTAAACTGCTCCAGCAGCGGCGGCAGGGCAATCAGCGATACGTTGGCGCCGTTCACCTGCACCGTCTGTACCGGGATACCCGATCCGCAGGCGCAGGATGCGGCCGACTTCGACTGGGCGGTCTCTTGGATAACCGGCTCCGTCTCCGTGAAGCGACCTTCGCGGCGGCTCCACTTCTTGTCCAGCACGGTATCTACCAGGTCGGCCACGGTAGCGGCCGTTTCGTCTACGGCCCGCTGCCCGGCCTCATTCAAGCGGCGCAGCCCGGCAATCTGGCCCAGACCACAGCGGGCGACTATGTCAGTCACCACCACACTGGCGGCCGGTTTGCCGGAAAATTGTTCTGTGGCGCGAGCGGCGCAGCGCAGTTCGCAGCCGTCGACGGCAATGGTCGGGTAAAAGCGGGCAAAAGCGCGGTCCCCTTCACCACCGGCCAAAAAGAGCGGCAGACAGATGGTCACGGTATCGTCGGGGCGCAGCTCTTCCAGCACCTTGAGCGCCGCCAGCCGCGTGACCGTCCCTTCAGCTAATTCTTCACCAGAGCAGGCCACAATGCCCACCTTCTTTTGCGGTAATTTAGGCATTTTCATCTCCTTGCAGCTCGTCAACCACGACGCTGATTTCTGCGGCCAGGACGTGGGCCAACTGCTGCCCGCCTTCGTTCAGTTCGGCGATCCCTTGGGGCTTGAGTTTGCGATTTTGTCTATACACATCCAGCACGGCAAAATCGCGGGCCACCTGGCCGCCGCTCTCCTGCACCATTTTGGTAGCGCAGGCCAGCTTACAGCCGTCAATGGTGATGGCCGGGCTGCCGGCCACGGCGGCGCGGGCCTCGCCTTCGCCCAGGACCAGCATGGAAAGGGCTACCAACCGGGTTGTTTCCGGGCGCAGATCTTCAATCACTTCGTAAGCGGCTTCGCGGCTGACCGTGCCATAGGTTTTGCCGATGCCGCTGCAGGGCACAATAACAACTTTCTGGCTCATAGGTTTGCCGCCTCCTCTTGGGCCTGGACCATCATGTGTTCAAAGTAGGCTTCCGGCGTCATCAGGTTGGCCTGGTCGGTGGCCCAGTCAGCGGCGGTGATAATGGCGATCCAGCCGGCCTCGTAGGGGTCCTGGTTGATGATTTCCGCTTCCATTTCCAGCGTTTCATTAACGGCCGTAATCGTGCCGCTAACCGGAGAAGAGAGGGCGATGTCTACCTTGATGGTCTCGATGTCGGCAAATTCGGCGTTGGCCGAAACGGCCGTGCCTGCTTCAACCGCTTCGGCAAAGGCCACGTCCCCATTGTGCTGCTGGAAAAAGTCAGAGACCCCGACGGTGATCTGATCCCCATCCGCTTTGGCCCAGACGCCTTCCGCCGTGTAGAAGCGGTCGGTGGCTACCTTAAAGGTAAATTTGTCCAGCGTATATTCCAGATATTGGCTCATGAGATAACCTCCAGGGTAATCGCTTAATTAGTTCAATATACATTGAAGTATACGGGAAGAATAGCTATTCGTTAGTGACAAAAATCATGTATCTGGGGTGACACTATCTTGAATCAGCAGCGCATCTAGCCCAGGGCCACGTCCAGAGTCATCATCACCACAAACCCAACCATGGCGCTCATTGTGGCCAGGTCGGCGTAGCCGTTGTTGTGGGAGGCAGGAATCAACTCCTCAACCACCACGTATATCATGGCCCCGGCAGCAAAGCTCAGCGCATAAGGCAGCAGTGGCTGCATCAACAGCACGGCGGCAGCCCCAATCACGGCCGCCACCGGCTCAACCATAGCCGACGCCTGGCCATAGCCGAAACTCTTCCAGCGGGACATCCCTTCACCACGCAGCGGCATAGCCACCGCCAGACCTTCGGGAAAGTTTTGAATGCCGATGCCAATAGAGAGGGCCACAGCCCCGGCCAATGTCGCCTCCGGGAAACCGGCCGCGACCGCGCCAAAAGCGACGCCGATGGCCAGCCCTTCGGGAATGTTGTGTAGGGTAATGGCCGTCACCAGCAGCACGCTGCGATGCCAACTGGTTCGGATGCCCTCGGCGGCCGAAATTGGCTTGTTCAGGTGCAGGTGGGGCAAAATTTTGTCCGCCGCGCCCAGGAAAAGGGCGCCCAGCAGAAAACCAATGGCGGGCGGCAGCCACACCGGCAGGGGGCCGTCGGCCGACATCGCTATGGCCGGTTCCAGCAAGGACCAGAAACTGGCGGCAATCATGACGCCGGCGGCAAAGCCCAACATACTGGCCAACAGCTTGCGGTTGACCGAGCGCGTGAAAAAGACAACGGCCGCTCCCAGCGCCGTCAGTCCCCAGGTAAACAGCGTGGCTAAAAATGCCTGCCAGATTGGGTGTAGTTCGTAGAAAAAGGACAATGGGTTCATTGGTTATACGGTAAAGTAGTTTATAGGGTAAAGTAGTTGGCAAAGTCAGGCGTCCAATTATGGGGCACAAAGTCGCCGGAAGTGGGGTCCTGCCGGTAATGGCCCTGATATGTGCCGGCTATAATCTGGTCTAAGGCGGACACGAAAGCATCCACTTCAGCCCGCGTGTTGTACAGGCCAAAGCTGGCCCGCACCAGCCCCGGATTCTGGCGCCGGTCGCCTCCCCCCAGTTTGGTTTCCAACTGGGTCACCTCGTCGGGGGCAACGTCTAACAAGCGCAAAATGTAGGGATGGGCGCAAAAGCAGCCATTACGCACGCCAATGCCAAATTCGTGTCCCAGAATGGCAGCTACCTGGAAGTGGGACGTCCCTGCCAGGTTGAAGGGAATAACACCCAGTCGCTGCTCGGCCCGGTAGGGATCGGTATCCCCATAAATGGTCAGGCCCGGTAGCTGCTGCATCTGCTGCAAGGCGTAGGCGGTCAGCTCCGCTTCGTGGGCGGCCACATTCTCCATGCCAATCGCTTCCAACTGCCGGATGGCGGCGGCCAGAGCCACCGCGCCCACGACGTTGGGACTGCCCGCTTCTTCCCGCTCCGGCGGTGCGCTCCAGACCACTTTGTCCGGCGTTACCAGGTCCACCTGACCACCGCCGCGCAGGTCGGGTTCACCCACTTCGAAGGTATCGCGCCGGCCGATGAGGGCGCCGGTGCCGTAGGGCGCGTACATCTTGTGGGCCGACAGCACCAGGTAGTCGAAGTGGCCAGGGTCGTCCAGCCTGCCCATTTCGATGCGGCGATGGGGGGCCAGTTGGGCCGCGTCTACCAGGAATTGGGCACCGGCGGCATGGGTTTTGGCCGCCAGACGGCGCAGCGGTGGCAGCGTGCCGGTGACGTTACTGGCCCCGGAGATGGCCACCAGAGTGATACGGCCGTTATACGCAACCAGCTTCCGCTCAAAATCCGCCTCATCCAGTTCGCCTGTGGGCGTCACGCCGATGTGGACCACGTTGGCCACCGCCCGATAGGGCAGGTCATTGGCGTGATGCTCCATCATGGAGACCAGAACCACGTCCCGGCCGGGGAGAAAGCTGATTCTCCGGGCCACTTTGTTGAGCGCCTCGGTGCTGTTCTTGCCGAAGATGCAAACGTAGTCGTCGGGATCGGCGCGGACGAAGCGCATGACAATCTCTCGGGCGTCGTCATAGGCGCGGGTGGCCACCTGGCTTTTGAAGCCGTGGCCGCGATGGACGGAGGAATACCAGGGCATGAAGTCGTTAACGGCCGTTTGCACGGCCCTTAGTGGCGGTGTGGAGGCGGCGTTGTCGAAATTGATGTAGGGGGCAGAACGGCCGTTTAACAACGGCACCCGCTGCTCTACATCAAAGAGCGACCGGAGTGATGGGGGGGAAATAGGGGAAGTCATGTTTTCTCCTGCGAGCGTAATGCGTGGTGCGTAGTGCGTAACGGCCTTTTGCTACGCACTACGCACCACGCATTATCTTTATTTGCGCCATCTTTTCTTTCGTCCATTGCGGACAGCGGCTGGCTGCATCTCATTAGCTGCCGGACTGAGGACCAGCAGCATCAGCAGCGTCATAATCACGGCCGAGGAGAGGCACCAGGCACACACCGCGCCGATGACAAACGGCTCCAGGTAGGTCAGGTAGATGGAAAAGAGAACGCCAAAGCCGGTCATGGCCAGCAGAATGAGCGGGGCACGCCGGTCGTTTTGCCATTGACCCCACAGCCAGGTGGCCAGAATGGCCAGATAGCCAATCACGCCCAGCACGCCGATGGGGATGCCGAACAGATAGGCATATTCGCTGGTTTGCACGGCGTTGCAGTTACCGATGGGACCACAAACGGCCGTTACCGCCTGCGTCTCGACATAGGCCAGGTAAGCGGCTACACTCAGGCCGAGGAATATCAGAGCGGGCAGCACATAGTTTTGCCAGACACCGCCTGCGGGCAGGGAAAAAATGGGGTCTTTCCCTTGACGGGCGCGCATGAGGTGAACGGCCGTATATCCCAGCGCCAACACCATGCCTACCAGAGTGGCAATCGCCAGCCGGAAACCATCGTGGGCCGCAGCAGCAGGCGAATCGGCAACTGCCACCGGTTCCCCCTCGCTCATAAGCGTCCCGGTCAGCACATTAGATTCTTGCGCTTCCGTTTCTGTGTAGTCCGGGGGTAAAAAACGAGATGTTCCGGGGCAAGGTTCCCCCGCCAGACATGCTTCAGCCTGTGGCAGCCACTCGGCCAAAGCCGGATAAGGGGGATAATCGACACCACCCGCCGCCAGATGTTGTTCAATCAGGCCCGGCAGTTCGGCCGGAATCTGGCCAGAGCCGATCAGTATCTCGTCACCAATAAGCAGGAAGGGCACGCCCACATGTGAGCGGGGAACGCCCTGCGCGGCGGCCAGGTCAAACAGGTTGTCAAAGTCGGCACTGGTGCGTAGTTCGACCAGATGGATCTCTAGTTGTGCCCCGTACTGTTCTTGCAGCGGGGCCAGGGTGTATTGTTTTACCCAGTCACAATGGCCGCAGCCTTCCATCCAAAACATGACGGCCTGGACGGTGGGCTGTTCGGTTTGGGCATAGGCGGGGACAACGGCCGTTACGCCCGTTACGGCCGTTACGCCCCACAACAGCCCGGCTAACAGCAAAATCATTATACGTCGCATCATACAGTATCCTTTTCGGTCTACGAACTCGAATTAACGTAGGCTGGTTGGTTCATCTTTCCATGAGGGATTGCGTAGTCATACGGCCGCTGCCTCTCGCACAAACGGGTCACCAATCTGCATGGCCGGAGATTGGGCCGCTTCGGGGCCGCACAAAGTGGGTTGCAGATTGACCCGCTGCGGGTTGAAGAAATCGCCCAGCCAGGGGTGCAATTCGGCCAGGGTCTCCACATTGACCTGGTAGTAGACCCAACGGCCGTCTACCCGGTCGCGCCGGTCCTGGACCAGTCCGGCGTCGCGCAGCACCTTAAGATGATGGGAGAGCAAATTGGGGGCCAGGTCCAGCTCTTCGTTCAGCCAGGCATTGCAGGAGACACCCCGCATCAGGGCGGCAAAGACGTTGAGCCGGTTGGGGTCAGAGAGAGCCTTGAAAACGGCTGCTGCCCCTGCCGGTATTGGTTTGGTAGCTGTTTGCTCTTGATGGTTCATTTTTACTCGCTTTCCGTAACTACTAGTCAACTACTTCGTAGTCAACCAGTTTGGCGCCAAGGCCGAAAAACTGATTCAATGGTTATTGAACTAATGCTTGGAAGTATAGCCTTAACGGCCGTTGGCCGGTGAGTGACAATGCTCACAGACAATTGTGACAAATGTAATTGCCAAGCCATTGCCCATTCTGTCCATTTGCGTTAACCTTTCCCTTCGCCAAAATAGTTAACCGACAGGGTAGGTGCAGACCGGTGTGTCTGCCCCAGTTACAGGCACGCACACAGATACACGCGGGCACACACGGGTGCGCCCCTACATGAGGATGATTGCATGAGAGTAGGCATTGACTTTGGCACAACCAATTCGGGCATTGCTATTTATGATGGGGCTGGGATGCACCTGTTTAAGGTAGATGAGCTGCTGCCCGATTTGCTGCCTTCCATCATTTATATCACCAAGCAGTTTGCCGAATACGTCGGCTCAGAAGCGCGTGACCTTTATCTACAGCAAAACGTCAATCGCCCCTCCCGCTTTGAGAAAATTTGGGTGGGCGAATTGGAAATGTGGGTCTCTACCGCTACCAGCCCCAAGCTGGTGCGGATGGATGTGTTTGCCTGGAATGACGTGCTGGCCCCCGGTCGTTTGCTCAAGTCGGTTAAGACGGCCTTGCGCAGCCAGGATTATGAGGGGACCCACATCTTTAGCCAGAAATATACGCTGGAGCAGTTGATCGCTATCCTTCTACGCCATCTGGTCAGCACCGTAGAAACACGGCTGGGCCAACCGATTACAAGCGCGGTGCTGGGCCGGCCCGTGAAGTTTTCCGATGATACGGCCGTTGACCAACGCGCCGAAACGATCATCAGCGCCGCCGCCGAGCTGGCCGGGCTGGCCGACGTCCGCTTCTTGCCGGAGCCAATCGCCGCGGCCTATACCTTCCACAAACAGCT
>JAWOIM010000633.1:0-4459 GCA_046484685.1 Chloroflexota bacterium
GCGAAAGATACGCTCGAATACGTGTAGAATCACTTGATCATAAACTTTCAGGCTATTGGTCACGGCTATTACCCCTCTTCTCTCATCATTACCCATGTCGTCTCATAAACGACTCAATCCGGTTAAGCGCTTCCTCAATTTTCTCATAAGCCGTGGCGTAGCTGGCCCGCATAAAGCCGGCTCCGCTAGCCCCAAAGGCATCGCCGGGAACCATGGCCACCTCTTCCTCCTCCAGCAGCCGCATGGCAAAGTCGTCGCTGCTCATACCGCTGCGGGCAATGGAGGGAAAGGCGTAGAAAGCGCCGCGCGGCTCAAAACAATCCAACCCTAAACTGTTAAAGCCGTCGACAATAAGCCGCCGCCGCCGGTCATACTCCTCACGCATAAGCAGCACGTGGGGCTGCCCCTGCTCCAGGGCCGCCAGGGCTGCCGCCTGGGCCGTCGTGGGGGCAGACATGATGGTGTATTGGTGAACCTTACGCATGGCGTCCAGCAGATCGGGCGGGGCACAGGCGTAGCCGATGCGCCAGCCGGTCATGGCATAATTTTTACTGAAGCCACCCAGCAGAATGGTGCGCTCGCGCATACCGGGCAGGCTGGGCACGCACACATGCTCCACGCCGTAGACAAGCTGGTCATAGATTTCGTCAGAGATGAGCAGCAGGTCGTGGACTTCCGCCAGTTGAGCGATTTCGTTCATCGTCTGGCGGGTCATGACGGCTCCGGTAGGGTTGTTGGGGTAGCCGAGGAAGATCGCTTTGGTTTGAGGGGTGATGGCCTTTTCGATGTCAACGGCCGTTACTTCAAAATTATGCTGTACGTAAGTGGGTACCATAACCGGCACGCCGCCGGCAAAAACCACTTCCGGCGCGTAGGAGACGAAGCAGGGTTCGGGTACAATCACCTCATCGCCGGGGTTAAGAACGGCCGTCATCGCCAGATACAACGCCTCACTGACGCCCACCGTAATCAAAATTTCGTCGGCCGGATTGTAGGAGACCCCATACAGGGTGGCCAGATGGCGGCTGAGGGCTGTCCGCAGCTCAATGGTGCCGCTGTTGGAAGTATAAGCCGTTTCGCCCCGCTTGAGCGAGTCGATACCCGCCTGCAAAATCGGCTGCGGCGTCACAAAATCGGGTTCGCCAATGCCCAACGAAATGACGTTTTCCATGGTGGCGGCAATATCAAAAAACTTGCGGATGCCCGACGGCGGCGTGGCTTGCACGCGGTGGGAAATGAAGTTACGCATGGTTTACTCTCCAGATAATATAAAAGTTGATTGTCGATATAATGGGTGACAGGTGAAACGTGACGACATAGCCCATCAAGCATCACGTTTCACGTTTTACGTTTTACGTTTCACGTTTTACGTTTTACGTTTTACGTTTTACGTCCCACAATTGAATCATCACCCACAAACAGGCTCAGCCCCTGCCCTTGCACCTGGGCACGCCGGCCAATGAGGGCACCGTCCAGGATACAGTTTTCAATGATGGCCCCTTCGTCGATGATGCTGTTACGCACGATGGCATTTTTAATAGTAACGTTGGCCCCAATAGAAGCGTAGGGACCAATTACCGCGGCATCAACCTGGGCCGACTCGTGCAGGGAGGCGGGAGGCATAGCCGTAAAATCTTCGACGTAGCTGCGCTCGACCAGGTCGTCGCTGTGGAAGCCCATGCTCAATAAGCGGGCGTTGGTGTTCAGAATGTTTTCCGGATTGCCGGCATCGAGCCAGTAGTAGCAGGGTTTGGCCACCAGCGGCGTGCCCTGCTGCAGCAAAACCTGGTAAGCATCGGCCAGGTAATATTCCCCTTTGGTCATCCGCTCTTCGCGGATCACGGTGTCAAGAGCGTGGCGGAGAATACGGCCGTTTCTGAACCAATAGATGCCCGCAATCACCTGTTTGTGTTCGGCCGTTTTCGGCTTCTCGATAAAGTCAGTAATCCGGTTGGTTTCATCCGTGACCACCACCCCAAATTTGCGCGGATCTTCCATCTCTTGCACCAGGCAAACGCCGTCGGCCGTGGTGTCGCTAATGGCCGCATAGTCGGCATCCACAATGCCGTCACCAAAGGCCACCAGTGCCTCGCCATCATCCAGAAAGTCGCGGCAGAGCCAGAGGGCGTGAGCCTGGCCTAAGGCCTCCTCCTGGATTACAAAATGGCTGTCCAGGTGAGAATAATGGTGACGAATCCAGGCCTCAATTTCGGCCCCTTTGTAGCCGACCACAAAGACAACCTCTTCGGTCGTGATAGGGGCCAGCCGGTCCAACAGATGGCCAATAACGGTATGGCCGGCCACGTGCAGCAGTGGTTTAGGCCGGCTCCAGGTGTGGGGTCGCATTCGGGTGCCAAACCCGGCCAGGGGAATAATAACTTTCATAACTGTTATTCCTGCCAGGCAAGCAATGCGCCGCCCTGCCCCCTAAGAATACTTCCGGGAAAGACGCGCAAGCGCCATGGCTCCAGGCGCAGTACGGCAAAGGCATCAGATGTAGGACTTTCCCAGGCCGGTATGATGGCCGGGTCATAGCCCACCGGTGGCGGGGCATTGAGAAAAAGGTTCCAGACCATTGTTCGTGTCTCATCATCAAATGCCCACGCTGCCCGGCACTCGGCCACACAGGTATCATGTGAAGGCTCCCAGTAATTAAGTGAGATATAAGGATGGGCCTCGAGATGTGCCCGTTTAACGGGTGTAGGACCGGTTGCAATCCAGCCCACCAGTTGTGCGCCATCCCACTGCCAGATGGGATGGAGAATCCGTGAACGCGGGCGGCCTTGTGTATCGACCGTGGCCGCGCTGCACCAGACAATCCGGTGAGCCATCTCAACAAAAGCAGGAGCCACGTCAATGAGTTCATTTGTCATAATTCTACTTTATTCTCCTTCATATAACGCATTATAATAATTAGCAGAATGATGCAAATAACACCTAAAAAAATAACGCCCACTGTATTAGATGCATTGACCGTCACCGGGTTATACTGCCAGTGGCGATAGCCTTCGCCAGTGGGTAAATTGTCAGGGAAGTCTGGTTGGTTCATGTGCATACCTTTTGTAGTTGACAGTTGATAGGTGACAGTTGACAGTCAACTGTCACCTATCAACTATTAAACGGCCGCCGCTTATGCCATTCGGTAGACTGCTCATAGGCGTAGGCGGTGTTGAGAATAGTTGTTTCTTGCAGGGTGTTACCGATGAGTTGGAGACCAATAGGCAAGCCCTGGCTGTCGAAGCCGCAGGGGACGGACAGGCCGCAGCTTGCACTCAGGTTGAGCGACAAGGTGAAAATGTCGGCCAGGTACATACTGAGGGGATCGGCCGTTTTCTCTCCAATTTTGAAGGCGGTGGTGGGGCTGGTCGGAGCGGCAATGACGTCCACCTCGGTAAAGGCGGCCTCAAAATCTTGTTTGATCAGCGTGCGTACTTTGAGGGCACGGCCGTAATAAGCGTCATAATAGCCGGCGCTGAGGGCATAGGTGCCCAACATGATACGCCGCTTCACCTCCGGCCCCAACAGGCTGCGCGTCTGCTTGACCGTATCAATCATATCGGTTCCCTCAACGCGAGGACCATAAACCACCCCATCGTATCGGCCCAGGTTGGAGCTGGCCTCGGCGGGGGCGATCAGGTAATAGGCGGGCAGGGCGTAGCGCGTGTGGGGCAAAGCAATCGGTTTGATTTCAGCCCCCAGAAATTCTAACTGGTCGATGGCTTGCCGCACGGCCGTTTCTACTTCTGCATCCAATCCCTCTACAAAAAACTCGGCCGGCACGCCTACGCGCAGCCCCTTAATATTCCCCGTCAGGGCCGCTGCCACATCCGGTACGGCCACGTTGAGCGAGGTTGAGTCACGCCGATCATAGCCGGCCGTAGCCGCAAAGAGGGCGGCACAGTCGGCCACCGTGCGACCAAAGGTGCCTACCTGGTCCAGCGTGGAGGCAAAAGCCACCACACCCCAGCGCGACAGTCGGCCATAGGTAGGCCTTAGCCCTACCACACCACAGAGCGCCGCCGGCTGGCGCACGCTGCCGCCCGTGTCGGTGCCCAGGGCACCGTAGGCCAGCCCGGCGGCTACCGCCGCCGCGCTGCCGCCGCTGCTGCCGCCGGGAACCCGCGTCAGGTCCCAGGGGTTGCGGGTGGTAAAAAAGGCGGAGTTTTCGGTAGACGATCCCATGGCAAATTCATCGGTGTTGGTCTTGCCCAGAATAACGGCTCCGGCCGCTTCCAGTTGGTCTACCACAAAGGCGTTGTAGGGCGGCACAAAGTTTTCCAGGATCTTGCTGCCGGCCGTCGTTAGCGTCCCCTTGGTGCAAATGATGTCCTTGACGGCAATGGGCACACCGAGCAAGGGGGCGTTGTCGCCTGCGGCCAGCCGTTGGTCGGCCGCGGCGGCCTGGGCCAAAGCCGATTCATCCATCAGGGTAATGTAGCTTTTAACCTGGTTATCCAGC
>JAWOIM010000713.1:0-4497 GCA_046484685.1 Chloroflexota bacterium
CTGAAAGGTAGGTGTGCAGTGGAACCTGCGCGCCAGATTATACGCTGCAAACACATCATTCAGTAATAATGGGGGATGGGGTATTAATTTCAGCAGCCCTGAGGTCCAACTTATTAACAATACTGTGGTGGCTAACGGCAGTACGGGCTTAAGAGGAATGGGAGGTCCTGTGGGTGTCTCTGGCTCAGTGATCGTGAACAATAACTATTTTCAAGCGAATGGAAGCGATGGTATTTGGGTGCTTGATCAGAACAATACTTTCAACACGATTGACATCGCCCATAATGTCGTTATCAGCCATAGTGGTGATGGGATTAATGCCGGTGGAAAAGATGTCATTGTAACGATCGAGAACAATACAGTAAGTAACAATACAAATAATGGCATTGTTATTGCTGGCTTCAATCAGGGGACAGTCACATCAACTATGAGCAACAATACCATCATAAGCAACACAGGCTTTGCCGTTGCCATGGACTTTGGGCACTACACTTATGGGGGAAGGGGTACACCACCTATCCTCAGTGGCAACGTCATTACCGGGAATGGATACAATCGCAGCATTGGTTTAAGTGGAGAAGTTGGTGACGACATATTCTTGCCGGCAACATATCCCTTAGATTATATTGTCACCGGCTTATCTGTCCGCAACGCGGCTTTAACAATTGAACCGGGGACAATTCTCAAATTTGAAGCAGGTGCAGATCTAACGGTAGGTCTCAACGGAGAATTAATTGCTGCCGGCACAGCCACAGACCCCATCATTTTTACTTCCATCAAGGACGACAGCGTGGGCGGAGATACCAATGAAGATGGTAGTGCAACTAACCCTGCTCCCTCAGATTGGGCGTATCTCAACGTGGAGAGAGGTGACGGGGTATTTGAACATGTAGAAGTACGATATGCCTGGATCGGCATTTTGTCTGACTATCAGGCACACTCCACGCTGACGGTGACCAATAGCCTTGTCAGAGACAATGGCTGGTATGGAATCAGGGTTCGGGGCGGGCAGGCAGCCATTACCAATAATCTGATTGAAGCCAACCAAAACGGCATCGGTTCTGATAGTGGTGTAACCTTTATCACCAACAACATTGTTCAGAATAACAACTGGTTTGGTATTGACATTCAGGATCAGATTGATTCGCAAGAAACAGCAACCGTGATTAGTAATACAATTATCAATAACGGGGATAGTGGGTTGCGAGTAGGTGGTATGCTTGCCGATGCTTCGGTCGTTTCTAACACAATTACAAATAATGGCGGCAACGGTATTGTTGTCTCCCCTGGTTCCATACCCTCTCCAGGACATATTTTTACCCCGGCTATTCACAACAATGTAGTTGTCGGCAATGTTGGATTCGGTATCATGGTTGACTATAGTCGCGGCGGTGGATTGCCTTATCTGGATGGCAACACCTTTCTTGATAACGGCTATAACATCAGCATTGGGCTGACTGGAGACATGCGCGGTGACACGTTTTTGCCTGCTACTTATCCCTTGGACTATGTGGTTACCGGACTATCTACCCAAAACGCTGCCTTGACAATTGAACCAGGGACAATTCTCAAATTTGAAGCTGGCTCATATCTAACCATCGGTCTTAATGGAGAATTAGTTGCTGTCGGCACAGCCACAGATCCTATCATCTTTACTTCCATCAAGGATGATACCGTTGGCGGCGATACCAATGAAGATGGGAGCCAAACATTGCCAGCATCGGGTGATTGGGGTTCCTTGACTCTTGCGAACTTTAGCCAGGCACAACTAGCGCATATAGCCGTCCACTTCGGGATTTTTGGTATTGATGTGTCCAGCGGATCCGATCTTGCACTAAGTAATAGCACCATCTCAAACAATTGGGATGGCGTAAGGGTTCGGGGTGGAGTAGTAACTCTTACAAGCAATCTAATAGAGAATAATTTGTTTGATGGGGTTTGGGCAAATGATGGCGAGCTTTATGTTATTAGCAGTACTGTTCGGCATAATGGTGGGCATGGAATCACAGTAGGGGGAGATTCACATACAATCATTGGTAACAGCATTTACGACAATCAACAAGACGGGATAAACATATGGCGGGATTCGGTAGGTAGTTATGTGGCTGCAAACATGATATCTGGTAATTTCCTCAATGGCATCACGATTGAGCCGTTGACAACGAGCTTTACACCAACTATTAGTAATAACCTGGTTCTGAACAACCTTCAATATGGACTCTATATAGACAACAGCACGCCCATCATTATCTCCTCTACTTTTTCCCATAACAACAGAAACCTATTCGTTCAATCTGGCGTGCCAGTCATTCAAGGCAATCGTTTTGTCAGTGATGTGGGAGAGAATGCTTCGCAGGTGACAGCTGACACGGTGTTGGTGGATAATAATTTTTGGGATACCCATACCCGTCACATAGAGGTGGCCGGCGGCACGCTGCCGGCTGGCGTTACCTGGACAGGGCAGCAAGGATTGGCAACCTACCTGGTCGTAAACAACGATCTGATTGTGCCAGACGGTGTGACCTGGACAATTTCGGACAGCCTGGGCATTCAGTTTGATTATGGCCTGGGCGCGGTCATCTCTGGCAGTTTGGCCGTGAGCGGCACGGCCGAATTCCCCGTCACCTTCTCCGGCCCCCAACTCTTCACCTTCCCCGTCGCCGGCGATTGGGCCGGCCTTGCCTTTGCGGCCGGCAGCCAGGGCAGCCTGACCCACGCCGAAATTGCCTTTGCCCAAACCGGCTTGACCATTGCCGGTGAGGTGGCCCTTGACAGCAGCACCGTCACAGCTTCATCCGGCGATGGCATATGGCTGCAACCGGGTGGCACGCTGCTGTTAGATAATGCGGCCATTGCCGCCAACGGCGGCCTGGGCCTTAACAACCAGAGCGGCCTTTGTGTCGATGCCCGCCACACCTGGTGGGGCCACACTTCGGGGCCGCTGGACAGCTTTGCCGACCCCGATGCCTGTGGGCAAAGTGGGACGAATAACGGCCAGGGCGATGCCGTCAGCGCAGACGTGCGATATACACCCTGGCTGACCGAGACAGAACCAAACGATGGCTGGCTGCAAGCCACTATCCTCAATAGCGGCAGCCATGCTTTCCCTATCAGCCACAAGCGGGACATTGACTGGTTTCGTATTCCCGTTGTCAACCGTAACAGCACATTGACAGTCACACTCACCAACCTGCCGGCCGATTATGACCTTTTCGTATTTAGCATTCTGGAACGGGAACGGGGCCAACTACCCGGCCAGATAGCCGACTTGCCACGCATGGTCAATTTAGGCCAGATTGGCGAAGATGGTAGCCTGGTCAGCCTGCCGCGCATGGTTAACCTGCCCCGTATGGTCAATCTGCCCCGTATGGTCAACCTGCCGCGCATGGTCAATCTGCCGCGCATGGTCAATTTGAGCAGCCTGCCGGGAACGTCACCGGAAGCTATTGCCCTCAACACGTTTAACCAATCGGGCTGGTATTACATTCTGGTACAGGGTTCTAATGGCGCCCATGACGACGAGCCGTATACCCTGACGGCCAACCTGCTGCCCGGCCCTTCCAGCCAGACTGCGAGCTTCGTTCTGCCCCAATTTGATCCCCCGCCAACGATTTCGCCGACGGTGGAGACGTTAATTGTGACCCACCGTGGCCGTCTGCAATCACGCTTTGGGGCCGCTGACAGCAACGCCTTCATGCTCAAACTGGATGAACTGGCCGCCAACCCGGCCGTCAATGGCGTGGTCGTAGACCTGAACACCTACCCGACTGTGGCAGCCGCTTACACTGTGTGGCAGCAAGACACGGCCGATCCCAGCCGGGCCAATTACGCAGCCGCCACTATCAAAACCCTGCTGGCAACCCTGCGCACCGCTTACCCCAATCTGCAATACCTGGTTATTGCCGGCGACGACGACATCATCCCCTTTTACCGGGTTCCCGACGAAGCCACCGTCTCCAACGAATTTGACTATTTCTGGCAGATCGACCCGGTAGCCGGCAGCCCGGTAGCGGCCGCTATGTGGGAAAGCTACTTCTTTAGCGATGATTTTTACGTCAGTTACGACGGCATGGTGGGCTGGCGCGGCCGTAACTTGTATTTACCCGACCTGGCAGTCGGCCGTTTAGTCGAAGAGCCGGCAGAAATGACGACCCTGATAGATACTTTCCTGGCCTCACCCAGCACCGCCATTAACAACGGTCTGGTGGTCGGGTACGATTTCGTCATCGACCAGGCCAACGCCATTGTGGCCGAACTGGTTGAAGCCGGCCTGAACCCGAACACCCTGATCGGCAACAACTGGACGGCTACACAGCTGCAGGCCCTCTGGCTGGATACGGCTCACGATCTGGCCTCCATTAACGGCCACTTTGACCACAGTACGGCCGTGCCCGCTGATGTGTCGGCCGGTTATCTCACCGCCGCCGACCTGCTCAATGCCACCACCGACCGCCGCGGGGCCCTGGACTTTAGTGTAGGCTGTCACAGCGGCTTGAG
>JAWOIM010000746.1:0-12571 GCA_046484685.1 Chloroflexota bacterium
TCTCTCCTGGCCAACTGGGATTTACAGGCCACGCCCGACAGCCTGGGGGCCACGCTGGCTGTCTTGACCCTGCATTTTTTGAATGGAGCAGACGAGGCACAAATACGGCCGTCGCGATTGGTGGCGGGAGACATACCGCCTGCTATAGCCTGGGAAAGTTTAGAGCAGGCGGTGGCGGTGTTGTTAGAAAATTTTGGGCGGGTAGATGTGCCCTGGCAAGAAGTTAACCGGCTGCGACGAGGCGACGTTGATTTAGGAATGGGCGGTGCGCCCGATCTGCTGCACGCAATTTATGGAAATTTGGAAGAAGACGGCCGTTTTCGCGGCTTTGTAGGCGACTGCCACATTATGCTCATCAGTTGGGACGCCGAGGGCAATCTCCGCTCTCACAGCATCCATCAATATGGCAGTGCCACCCTGGACCAAAGCTCTCCCCACTACGCCGACCAGGCTCCCCTGTTTGCCGCCCGCCAGCTCAAACCGGTCTGGCTGGATGAGGCGGATATTCGAGCTAATTTAGGGCGGGCCTATCGGCCGTAGTTCTGGTAATGTCGCGGGCAACCGCTTCGCGTACGGGGAACGGTGATCCGCTAACCGGTAACGGATCACCGCTTACCAGCTTTAAATGCGGCCCGTTATCAACAATAAGCCTACGATAATTATTAGCACATCCAGAAATAGCAAACCGGCTAAAATGACACGCTGGGACGGTGTCAGGTGGTTCAGCGACAGGCCCTCACTGCCGTCACCATCGAGGGCCATATCATCATAGGTTGAACCGCTGCGAGCACTTTTGCGGCGCAGTTGGTCGAAATCATCTTCCTCATCATCAAAGTCATCGGCGTCATCCGGCCCCACGCCACCAATCCATTCGGGCAGATCCCCTTCTGGATCGTTATCAAAGTCGTCTTCTGAGCGAAAGCTGTTGATAAAATCATCGGTCATGATTACTGTCTCCTGTATGAGGTATGAATCCCGTTTGTGACGATTTACCCTGCCTACAAAGATAACATAATAATAACCTACTCTGATTTATCCGCAATGTCAACCATCGCTGCGGGCACGGGTTTTCAGTTGTCATTGTAGCCGCGGTTTTCCAACCGCGCCGCCTACTTGGCCGCCTATTTGGCGCACTCACCCGGCGAGGTAAGGATACCTCGGCTATCATAAAACACAATTGCCGACTACTAAAAAGCCCTGCTGCTTCGGGTCGGGATTATTCGCGTAGGGTGACATCGCCGGCGCTGATGGTGTGCAGGTGGCCGGACGCGTCACGTACCAACAAACAGCCCCACCGGTCGGTGGTTTCGGCCGTGCCCTCAAGGACTTTAGTGGAAAGTTGCGGGCCGTAGGTAACACGCACCTTCTGTCCCAGCGTCAGCAGTCGTTTATTCCAGGCGGGTTGGGGCGAGTGGCCGGCAGCGGCCGTTTCATAAGTTTCCTCTAAGCGCAGCAGTAAAGCGGCCAGCAGCGGCACTCTCTCTATCTCCTGGCCCGCTACTGCCAGCAGGCTGCTGGCGGGCGTGGCCGCCGGCGGCAGTTGGGTGGGCAGACTATTGACGTTTAAGCCCACCCCCACCACAGCGCTGCTTAAACGGCCGGCCTCATCCAGATTACCTTCCAACAAAATGCCGCCAACTTTATACCACAACTCATTTTGGCACAGCATCAGATCGTTGGGCCATTTTAACTGCATGGTCAGCCCGGCAGCCGCTTCAATCGCTTCAACCGCAGCCAGCGCTGTGAGCATAGTCAGCCAGTTGGCTCGTTCACCCGGCCAATGGGGACGAAAGAGGAGGGAAAAGAGCAGGGATGTACCGGGTGGAGCCTGCCACTGTCGCTGCCAGCGACCGCGCCCCTGTACCTGGTAGTCGGTCAGGTAGAGGGTGCCGGCGGGTGGTGAAACGGCCGTTCCTGCCGCCACCGCCTGTTTTAATAAATCATTGGTAGATCCCACCACCGGCTCATAGTGACAAACTTGTCCCAGCCATTTCGTTTTTAGGGCGGCCATAACGGCCGTTTTACTCAATTCAGTCATGGATATACCATCTACGGTCAGTGTTTAGACAATTGTGGCCCCATTAATGCAAAAAACCAAATTTATCTCCCCGCATCGTTTGACAGGGTGGGCGCAATGCCTATAATTACTCAATCAAAGTCTTATGAGCAAGTACATCTAATTGTACAAACCAACTGCTAGTCACAGTTCATTGTTATTCATTGTTATATGAGAGTATAAAGACATGAGTACGACCCCATCTATGGACCCAACACCGCCCCCAAAGGATGAAGAGTATTGGCAAGCCCTTTTTCAACAAGAGGAGTCAATCGCCCCATCCCCCGTACCCCAAGCAGGTGAAGCCCCACCCGCTGCACATTTGTATCTGAATGGCCGGCTGGCCACGCCTCCAACTTTTCCTAAACGGGAGGTTGATCCCTGGTATACTGCCCAGGAAACATACAATAATGATGAAAGTCTGGTTTTGCCGGTTTCCGGTTACAATAAAGGTGGCCTCCTCGTTTACTGGCAAGGGCTGCAAGGCTTTGTGCCCGCCTCACAATTAATTGATTTTTCCCAGTTTCACATGACCCAGGATCGGGCCAGTGTGCTTAAAAATTGGCTGAATCAAGAATTGACCCTAAAAATTATCGAAGTCAATCGTGCAACTAACCGCCTTATCTTTTCCGAGCGGGCGGCCCTCGTTGCTGCCGACGAGCGTGAAACGCTGTTTAAGCAGTTAATGCCCGGCGATATGGTAGAAGGAGAGGTAACCAATTTGACCGACTTTGGCGCGTTTGTGGATATAGGGGGCGTTGAGGGATTAATCCATATTTCCGAGCTTTCCTGGAGCCGTGTTACGCACCCCAGCCAGGTTGTCAGCCCACACCAGGCAGTTAAAGTAAAGGTCTTAGAGGTCCATGCCGAAGAAGGGCGCGTGGCCCTGAGTCGCAAACGACTGCATCCAAATCCCTGGCAAGATGTGGAAGCACGCTATACACCAGGCCAGATTGTGACCGGCGTTGTCAGTAACGTGGTCAATTTTGGCGCATTTGTCCAGCTTGAAGAGGAATTAGAAGGGTTGATTCATATTTCAGAGCTGGCTGAGGGCACCTTTCTGCATCCGCGCAATGTGGTGCAAAAAGGGGAAACAGTACGGGCCAAAGTGCTGCACGTTGACGGCAGCGACAAACGCCTGGCACTCAGTATGCGAGGTGTTGACCTAGGTCATAGCTGAAGGCGTTATGGCGCGTTCACGTTCCAAGCGTAAAGATAACACTCCCCCCCCTACCTGGGACGAGCGGCTGATCAATGCGCTGCTGCCCTGGCGTAAGGAAATTGGCGGCATCATTCTTTTTGTGCTGGCCGTTATTACGCTGCTGGCACTACCAGGTTTTACAGAAGCGGGATGGCTGGGCTGGTGGACCAGCTTGCTGCGGCAGTTATTTGGTTGGGGAGCCTATCCCTTATGTTTATCGGCTGCGGCCGGTGGGCTGCATGTGGCCCTGTCTAAGATAGAACGGCCGTATCACATCACTCCCGCGCAAGTCATCGGTTTTGAACTCATTCTCCTGACTACACTCCCCTTGAGCCACCAACTGACTGCAGCCGGCCTACCCGAAGCCTATCAAGGTCGAGGTGGCGGCTTGGTCGGTTGGGCCTTATCCACCCCGCTGCTCGACTTTTTTGGGCCATTTCTGACCGGCTTGTTTTACCTCAGTCTACTGCTCTATGGCGTCGGCTTGATGGTCCAGGTTGGCTGGAGCGATATTCTGCGCGGCCTGCACACCTTTTCCGACTTTCTGGCAGAAGCAGCGGCCCGTATGGCTCCGCCAGAAAGTGAAGAGCCTGCAGAAGAACCGGAAACCCCTAGAGTGACGGCAGAACCACCCCAATCCAATCTGGCGGCACCGCGCCTACCGGTACGCCCCCCAGTGCCTAAACCGGTGGCTCCTGTTGTCGTTGACAACAGTCCTCCGCCTCCCAAACCCGCCTCACGTCGTAGTCGTCGGTTGCCCCATATCAGCCTGCTTGAGGCCGGGGGCAGCTTTGGCCTACCCGAAGCGGAAATTGAGCGTAAAAAGCAGATTATAGAACAAACCCTGGCCGATTTTGGCATTCCGGCCCAGGTGACCCAAATACGGCGTGGTCCCAGCGTTACTCAGTTTGGCGTCGAGCCGGGCTACCTGGAACGCACCGACAGCGAGGGCGAACTTCAACTCAAAAAGATCCGCATTGGCCAGATTGCCGCCCTGCAAAAAGACCTGGCTCTGGCCCTGGCCGTCACCCGCCTGCGGATTCAGGCACCCGTGCCCGGCCAGGGCGTCGTGGGCGTTGAAGTACCCAACGACGATATCAGCATGGTGCGCCTGCGCCCCATCATTGAGTCAGGCGAGTTCCGTCACCTGCAAAGCCCGCTGGCCGTGGGTCTGGGGCGAGACGTGACGGGCACGTCGGTGGCTATCGACCTGGCCCGGCTGCCCCATTTGCTCATTGCCGGTACTACCGGCTCCGGTAAATCAGTCTGCCTCAATGGGTTAATTACCAACCTGGTCTTCAACAATGGCCCGGATGACCTGCACCTGATCATGATTGATCCCAAAAAAGTAGAGCTGATCCGTTTTAACAGCCTGCCCCATCTCATTGGCGGCGTTGAGGTCGAAGCTGATCGGGCCGTCGGTGTTTTGCGCTGGCTGACGGCCGAAATGGACCGTCGTTACGAGACCTTTGCCCATTTTAATGCCCGCAACATTCTCAGCTACAATCGCAAAGCGGCCCAACACAGCAGCCCGGAGATGAAACCCCTGCCCTATATCGCCGTTTTTATTGATGAACTGGCCGACCTAATGCACACGTATCCGGGAGATGTGGAGCGTACGCTCTGCCGCCTGGCCCAAATGGCACGAGCCACGGGAATTCATCTGGTGGTGGCCACGCAGCGGCCGTCTACCGATGTCATTACCGGCCTGATCAAAGCCAACTTTCCCGCCCGTCTCTCTTTTTCTGTGGCTTCCGGTATCGATTCTCGCGTCATTCTGGACAGTGTGGGGGCCGAGCAGCTTTTAGGCAAGGGGGATATGCTTTTCCTCTCGCCGGAGGCCAGCGCGCCGATTCGCGTCCAGGGCGTTTTTGTAGATGATGAAGAGGTAAGCCGTGTCGTGACCCATTGGCACAACACCCTGCCCGATTTTGAACCGATGGCCGCCCCCTGGGAGTCGCTGGTTGCCAAGTATGCCCTGCTGGACGAAACCGATCCGCTGCTGGAAACGGCCATTGAAATTGCCCAAAAGCAGGAGAACATCTCCACTTCTTTATTACAGCGCCGCCTGCGCGTCGGCTTCCCGCGTGCAGCCCGTATCATGGAATACCTGCATGAAATGGGGCTGGTTGAAGATCCGGAAAGCGGCGGCAAAACGCGCCGCACCCTGGTAGATGAGGAAGACAATCCGCTCGACGACTATTTGTCGTAACCTATCTATGTCAGACAATAGTGAGATCCCCCTACCCAAACGTGGTAAAGTGATGGCCCTGGACCTGGGCGAAAAGCGAATTGGTGTCGCCGTCAGTGACGGGCTGCAGATGATTGCCAGTGGCCACGCTGTTTTTGAGCGTACTTCGCGGGCGGCTGACTTTGCCCACATTCAGGAATTGGTAGCCGCCGAACATATCACGCTGCTGGTGATGGGGCTGCCCATCTCGCTGAGCGGCGAGGACAGCCGGCAAACCGCCTGGGTCCGTAATTATACGGCCGATTTGCAAAACCACCTGGATATCCCCATCGTTTTTTGGGATGAAAGTCTGACCACCAAGCAGGCCGAAGCCAGCCTGCGGGCACGCGGCAAACGAGGCCGGCAGATGAAGGAATGGGTAGATGCTGTGGCCGCCGCCTTTATTTTGCAAAGCTACCTGGATGCACATTATGGTGCGTAACGGGCCTATGTCACTTTATATATTATAAAAAACAGCATGACACAAAGAAACTCTAAACTCAGACCCTTTCTCTGGCTTTTTCGTTTAGGTGCGGTCGCCGTTATTTTTGGCTGCCTGGCATTGGCCGTTATGCTGCTGGTGGGGCAGTGGCACAATTTGGGCCAACTGCGCTATATTGTCCTGGAGGCGGGCAGCCCGGCGCTCAATCCGGTGGAGCGCGTTATGCTTTATAATTATCTCACGGAACGAACCGAGGCACTGGCCCAGCCGGCCGGAACCGGCCAGACGCCACAACCCTTTACCATTACATCAGGAGAAACGGCCGATACCATTGCCCGCAACTTGCAAAACAACGGCATTATTGGGGACCAGGATCTGTTTGTTAACTATGCCCGCTTTTATGGGCTGGATGCCCGTCTGGTATCGGGAGAATTTTTTATATCGCCCCGATTAACCATACCCGACATTGCCCACGGGCTGGCAGAAGGACGTCTGCGCCAGGCTCCGGTACGCTTTTTAGAAGGCTGGCGGCTGGAAGAAATGGCCGCCACCCTGGCCCGTTCTACCCCGGCGCGCATCAATGCGGCTGAGTTTGAAGCGATTGTCACCCGCCAACAGCGCTTTGATTTGAGTCCTTATCCTTTTTTGGCCACCCTCCCTTCTGACGCTACCCTGGAAGGCTTTCTTTTTCCCGATACCTATGTTTTGCCGCCCGATGCCGATGCCGCCTACCTGGTGGGAATCATGCTGCGTAATTTTGACGAGCAGGTGACGCCCGCTATGCGTCAGGCATATGGGGCACAGGGCTTGAGTCTGCGCGAAGCGGTCATTATCGCTTCTATTGTGGAGCGCGAGGCGGTGGTGGCCGAGGAACGGCCGTTAATCGCCAGTGTCTTTCTAAACCGTATTGTGATAGGGATGTATTTGCAGGCGGACCCCACCGTGCAATATGCGGTTGGCTACCAGCCGGCCACCAACTCCTGGTGGAAATCTCCCCTCAGCCTGGACGATCTCCGTTTGGATTCCCCCTATAACACCTATTTGTACGATGGACTGCCCCCCGGTCCCATTGCCAACCCCGGCCTGGCCGCGCTAGAAGCAGTGGCCTTCCCGGCAGAGTCCCCTTTCCTCTTTTTTGTGGCCGATTGTGGCGCGGAGGGAAACGGCCGTCATCACTTTAGCATCACCTATGACGAACACCTGGCCAATGTGGCCCGCTGCCGGTAGGCACCTATGATTTCCTGCCTACTGATATTCCGGGTGGGCGGCAATAAATTTGTCCAGGCCGCTGTTGGCCATTTTCCTGACCCGATTCTGGACAAACGGGGTCCAGCCCAAAAACAAGCCCGTTGGTCCTAAGGCCATGCGTGTCCAGTGCCAGAGATTAAAATGGTCATGGTGCCGGACAATCTGGCCCTCGTGGAACATAAACCGGGCCTCGATAACATTGTGTACCGGGCGACCGGTGGCCGAGAAGGTGTAATGGGCTTCCCAGTGGGCCTGACCCTGTGACTCATCGGCCTTAATGCCGCTGACGTCTATGGTCAGGTCTTCACCCCGTTCACAGAACATGTGCCACATGCTTTTGGCCCGCTTACCCTTGAGCTTGAAAATGGGGTCGGTAAATTCAACCTCAGGCGCGTAACAGGCCAGCATGCCGGCATGATCGCGCTGGTTAAAACACGTGTAGAATTTTTCCAGTAATTTTTCGTTTGCATGGTGTGCCATCATTACCCTCAACTCATTGTTTATTTTTCAACCCAATTTGCTCCCCAGCCCTGTGTAAATATAGTCTATGATCCTCTACGGGACAAACGTAAATGGTAAACGGGATCTATGACAGCCAGCAGCCCTACTCTGAGCAGGTTGATTACCTGGATTTGTTTGAGACAAGGCTGTCTTCAATAACCAGTATTCGTAAGCGTTCACCCCCCTTAAAAAAAATTAACCACGGATTGTACGGATTAAGACGGATAAAAATCCGTAAAAATCTGTTTTATCCGTGCCATCCGTGGTTAAAATATGTGAGGAGTAAATAATTGTCAGTATTTAATCTAGAATTGCCCTGATTTTTTCGGCAAGCGCTTCGGCTGTAAATGGCTTGCGTAACCAGGGGACTACTCCGTCTGCTAACAGTTCCTTATCTTTACCGGCGGGGGGATAACCGGTCATAAGAATTATTTTGAGGGCCGGCCATTGCTGCTTAAGCGTGTGGTAAAGCGGCAGGCCACCCATTTCGGGCATCACCATGTCGCTTAGTACCAGGTCCACGGCTCCATTTTGTTCCTTTAACAGGGTCAGGGCGGAACGGCCGTCGCCGGCGACCAACACCCGATGCCCCAGCATTTCCAGAGCATCCTGTATCCCCGTGCGGGTCGCCTGATCATCTTCTACCACCAGGATCGTCTTGGCAGACATGGCCGTGGCCGCCGGCATTTTAGGCATATTTGCTGCGGTTTCAGTCGCCGTTACCAGCGGCAGATAAATGGTAAAGGAGGTGCCTTCCTCGTTCTGGCTGTCCACGGTTATATATCCATCATGTTGGGCCACAATGCCATATACCTGTGACAAACCCAGGCCGGTGCCCTGACCAGGTGCTTTCGTGGTAAAAAAAGGCTCAAACAAGCGCGGCAGCGCCTGCGGCGAGATACCAACGCCGGTGTCAGACAGGGTGAGATGTACCCATTCACCAGCGGTCATTTCAGGTATAGGACAACGTTCACCCGGCACCAGTGACAGACGGGAGAGAACCAGGCGTAACGTGCCGCCGTCGGGCATGGCGTCACGGGCATTGACAGCCAGATTCATGAGCGCCTGCTGCAAGCGCGTGGGGTCGGCATTGACCACGTATTTGTTTTCGTTATAAGTCAGGCGAATAACAATATGCTCGGGAAAAGTGCGCTGCCAAAGCTTAATCAGTTCCTTCATAAAGGGCAGCAGGTCAACCGGCTGGCGGTCCATAATCGAGCGACGGCTAAAGTCAAGAATTTGCTGAATGAGATTCGTGGCGTGAACAGCCTGGTTGTAGATCGTGTCCAGACGCTCTTTTTCTTTAAGGGAAAGTGCGGTTGAATTCTGAAGCATCTGGGCGTATAAGATAATGACAGACATTACGTTATTAAAATCATGGGCAATGCCGGCCGCTAACTGGCCCACGGCGGCCAACTGCTCCTGCTGCCGGTTTTGGACCTGCATCTGACGCTCTTCTGTGACGTCTCGCAGGACCACTATCCACCCTTCCGTATCTGTCCCGGTGCGGATGGTGCTGGCGGCTATCTCAAATATAGTGCGTCTGGGCCGCTCTATCTGCACCTCATGATAGGGTCTGGCTGCGGACGGTGGGGCCAACAATTCCCGGATAGGCTGCTGGCCTAAATGGGTCAGCGTATCGCCCACACTTATTGTATTCAGTAAAGCCAGGTGCCTGGCGGCTGCCGGGTTAACCAACAGGACGCGCAGCGTATGGTCTAACAGAAGCAACCCTTCAGACATCGTATTGACGATGCTGGTACTGCGCTTACGCAGATTCTCTGACTCCTCGTACAGGGACGCGCTTTTGATGGCCGCCGCCGCGGCCCCGGTCAAAATAGTGAGCGCTTTGACCTGGCCCGGCGTGAACGGACGCTGCTGGGGATTGATGTAAATGTTCAAAACACCGATTAGGTTGCCGGCGGCTAACATGGGTAGGGAAACGGCCGTATAGGCACCGTCACCCGGGTTAAGGAAAGCAAAATGCGGTTTGTCGGCGTCAGGCGGCAAGATGACCGGCTCGCCATGGTTTGCCAACCGGGCAGCCATCTCTGCTTCAAGGGAAAGTCGCTCACCGAGGCGGCTTTCCTGGGCTTCACCTCGGGCCGCAGCAATATAGAGTTCACTGCTGCTGTCGGTGGCCAACATAACCGACACCCCTTCTGCCTGGCACAGGTGCTGCACAATGTCAACCAGTTTGGCCATGATTGTTTTGCTGTCCAGGGTGAAAGCAATCGTCTGGCTCAAGTCATGAATGGCTACCATTTCCCGCAGGTCGATGTTTTCCAGGCGCAGGCGGCGTACCTCTAAGGCGCGTGCCAGCACGGGTAATATGGCCCGCAATTTGAAGGGTTTGAGTATATAATCAAAAGCGCCAACTTTCATGGCCTCAACGGCCGTTTGTACGGTGCCTTGCCCGGTCATAATAAGCCCTACCAGGGATGAATCTATTTCTAGGGCGGCCTGCAGCAGCGAAATACCATCCATGTCAGGCATCATTAAGTCGGCCAAAAGCACGTCGAAATGGTCAGACTGTAACGCTTTTAGCGCCTTCTCGGCCGACGTAAAGCCGACGGCTTCATACTCCTGTGCCGTTAATGCCTCGACCAGGATGGTCATTAATTCATATTCATCGTCTACAATTAACAAACGTGCCCGGGTAGAAGGGGACATGTTGAATTTCTCCTGACTCCTTTGACACTATTGTCTAAACTTTATGATTTGGGCAGTTTGTCATAACGGCTTTTAGCGTTTAAGAAAACAATCGAGTAATGCCTGTCATTCCCGCGAAGGCGGGAATCCAGTGGACTCCCGCTTTCGCGGGAGTGACAGATTGATTACTTCATTTAATTTTTAAAGACAAACAGCGGTTACTACAAACTGCCCCTCTGATTTGATTTAACCGGCAAGCGTATCTGCACCCTCGTTCCCTGGTCGGGTTGGCTGAAGATATTGATGCTGCCGCCATGCTCATGGGCCACACGCCGGCAAATAGCTAATCCCAGACCCGTTCCTTTGCCCTCAGGTTTTGTGGTAAAAAAAGATTCCCAGATTTGGCCCAGGTTATCCGGGGCAATGCCCAGGCCCGTGTCAATAAACTCAATGACGGCCGCTGCTTCATCCTTTAGCCTGCCCGTAAATATCCGTACGGTTAACGTGCCGCCGTCAGGCATGGCGTCGCTGGCATTGGTTAGTAGATTCAGGAACAACTGCCGCAACTGCTGCTGGTCTGCCTGTATCAGCAGCCGGTCAGTGCCAAACTCCTGTACAATCTGAATCTGGCGATTACGCAGATGGTAATGCACAAACTGGAGCGCATTGCCTACCTCTTCGCGTATGTCCATCGTCGAAATCTGGGGCTGACTGCGCCGGCTGAACTGCAGCAAGTCTGTCACCAGTCTGCCCATGCGTTCCACCTCACCCTCAATGACCTGCAGCGCTGCCTGCCGGGGATCATCCTTTGCCAGCTGCGCCAGCAATATCTCGATGCGCAGGCTGATGATCGCCAACGGATTATTTAATTCGTGAGCCACACTGGCGGCCAGTTCTCCCATCGTGGCCAGTTTAGCCGCTTGCCATAGTTGTTGGGTCATCCCGGCCAGTTCTTCATTCTTGACTTGCAGTGCTTCTTCCGCTCGTTTGCGCTCAGCTACCTCCCCTTGCAATTGGGCTGCGTGCGCCTGGATCTCAGCATACCAATGGGCGTTCTCATAAGCCACCGCTATCTGCGCCGCCAGGGCCGCCGCCACGCGCTCCTCTTCTTGACTAAATTGTTCTGCACCAAGCTTATTTGCCAGGTACAACAGCCCATAGAGATGGGCCGCAGAGGCAATCGGAACACCGAGGAAAGAGTGTGCCGGCGGATGAGAGGGCGGAAGGTCTATCGCGCCTGGCTTGGCGTCGCTGTCGTGCAGGCGAAGTGGCCGGCGTTGCGCCATTAGCCGGCCCAGAACACCCTGGTCTACCGGCAAAGGACCCAGACGGGACCCGGTTTTGGCATCCAGACCACTGGTGAAGATCTGAGACAGCGTTTGTTTATCGTCTAGAACGGCCACCACAGCGTATTTGGCACCGATAATCTGGCGGGCCGCGTGACAATAGCGTTCTAGCAGGCGTGTCGTGTTGTGTTCTGTCGCTAACTGCTGACCCAATTCAATGAGGGCCGTCAGCCGCTGATTGACACTTTCCAACTCATTTACTTTCTGGGCCAGTTTTCTGCTTAGCAATTCCCGATGGTCACGATTGAATTCTGCCAGCGCTGCCGACGGGGTCTGGGGGGGAGGGGATTGCAGAGCGGCCTCAACGGTGTCCAGAATCTCCTGGGGATCGGCCGGTTTGGTGATAAGGTATTGCACGCCGCAAGCTTGTGCCAATTCACGCGCCTCAGCTTCCAGGTAAGTGGCCGTATAAAATATGATCTGTGTTTGAGCCACGGCCGAATCTGCCCGTACCTGGCGGGCAAACTCGTAGCCATCCATGGTGGGCATCAAAATGTCGGCAATGATCAGGTCGGGCCGCTCGGCGCGCGCCAGGGCCAGCCCTTCCGCGCCATCGCTGGCTTCCAGGAGACGGTAGTCACGATAACTAAGAAGTGTTACCAGAAGTTGGCGGTTGGTAGGGTGATCGTCAACAATTAAGATGGTTATCATAAAAGGCTCCCAGACGATTTAGGTAATCTTGAAATACGCTCCGATTTCTTTGAGCCACACCTTCAGCTTAACGGAGCGAGAGATGAATCTGGCTGCTCCCAGAGCCAGGGCTTCCCGGAGTTGGGTGGCTGAGGAAACTTTCTACCTGAGGTATAAAGGTTTCCGGCTGAATGGGCTTGGTAAAATAGCCGTCAAATCCGGCTGCCAGCACCTTGTCTCGATCACCGACCATAGCGTAGGCGGT
>JAWOIM010000788.1:0-3261 GCA_046484685.1 Chloroflexota bacterium
TAAGATTAAGAAAACGGACCTGACCTAAATTGAGTAAAAAGTAAAAAGTAAGAAGTGGTAAGTATAAACAACTTCTTACTTCTTACTTCTTACTTTTGAAAAACTATGTGTGGAATTGTTGGAACATTTAACCTAAATCAGAAACGGCCGATTGTGGCCAATACCCTGCATGCTATGCTGGGGGCGCTGCGCCACCGGGGGCCGGACCAGTTTGGATCCTACCTCTTTCAGGATGAACAGGATGGCATTGGGCTGGGCAGTGCCCGCCTGAGCATCATCGACCTGGGTGGTGGGCAGCAGCCGATCAGCAACGAGACCGGGACCCTCTGGATCGTCTTCAACGGCGAAATTTTCAACTACATTGAGCTGCGCCCGGAGCTAGAGCGGCAGGGCCACCAGTTCCAAACTGACTGTGATACTGAGGTCATCCTCCATCTCTATGAACAGTATGGGACTGACTGTCTTGATTATCTGAACGGCCAGTTTGTCTTTGCCATCTGGGATGAGGCCCGGCGCGAACTGTTCCTGGCGCGGGATCGGTTGGGGATTCGGCCGTTATATTACACCGTGCAGAACGGCTCGTTTGTCTTTGGTTCAGAGATTAAATCCCTGCTGACCCATCCGGGCGTAACGGCCGTTTTCGATCCCATCGCCCTCGGCCAAATCTTTACCTTTTGGAGCCCCCTTTCCCCCCGTTCTGCTTTTCAGGGGATCCACGCTCTGCCGCCCGGCCACTACCTGCGCCTCAAAGCGGGTGAAACCCCGACTCCACGCCGCTACTGGCAGGTTGACTTTCCCCCGGCAGGCCAGGAAGCCGCTCTGACAACGGCCGATGCTGCCGGCCAACTGCGCCACCTGCTGGTAGACGCCACCCAGATTCGGCTGCGGGCCGATGTGCCGGTCGGCGCTTATCTGAGCGGGGGCCTTGACTCTTCGACCATCACGGCCCTCATTCGCCATTATACCAACAACCACCTGGAAACATTTTCTATTGCCTTTGCCGATGAAGCCTTCGACGAAAGTCCTTTCCAGCGCCAGATGGCGGCCCATCTGGGCACCAATCATAATTTGATTACCTGCACCCATGAAGAAATCGGGCAGGTTTTCCCCGACGTTATCTGGCATACGGAAATACCGATTATGCGGACCTCGCCGGCGCCGCTCTATTTGCTGTCGCGGCTGGTGCGCCAGCATAACTTTAAGGTGGTGCTGACCGGTGAGGGAGCCGATGAATTTTTAGGCGGCTACAATATCTTCAAAGAGGCCAAAATCCGCCGCTTTTGGGCACGGCAGCCGGATTCAACGGCGCGACCGGCTTTACTCAAGAAGCTGTACGGCTATATCGGCGGCCTGGCCAGCGAGAATGATGCCTACCTGTACCGCTTTTTTGGCCAGGGTTTACAGAATGTGGCTCAGGCCGACTACTCTCACGCCATTCGCTGGCGCAACACGGGACGCAGCAAACGCTTTTTTGGAGACGCGCTGCGGGATCGTCTGGGCGACAGTGAGCATCACATGGGCATTGAGGGCATGGCCCTGCCGTCTGAATTTAATCAGTGGTCGCCCCTGGCCCAGGCACAATATTTGGAAATCTCCGTCTTTATGGCCGAATATTTGCTCTCGTCGCAGGGTGACCGGGTGGGGATGGCTCACTCGGTAGAGGGGCGCTTCCCCTTTCTAGACCATCGGGTGGTGGAATTTTGCAACCAACTGCCGCCCCATCTCAAACTGCGCGGCCTGACGGAGAAGTATCTACTAAAGCAGGCCGTACGAGACCTGCTGCCTGAAGAAATCTGGCGGCGACCGAAACGGCCGTATCGCGCCCCCATCCACCGCAGCTTTTTCCCGGAAAAACGGCCGTTGCCCTGGGTGACCGACCTGCTGTCCCCGGCTAACGTTGAGGCGGCCGGCTGCTTTAATCCGCTGGCCGTCACTGCCCTGGTCAAAAAAATAGAACGCTTTGGCACCCTGGGCGAAACCGACGACATGGCCCTGGCCGGCATTTTGTCCACCCAGTTGGTCCATGAAAAATTTATCGATAACTTTCAACCACCGTCGCCACTGACGGAAGCGGATGATATTAAAAGCGTGAAACGTGAAACGTGATGCGTGAAAGAGAGTCGTTCACGTTTCACGTATCACGTTTCACGTGTTGAGGGAACACCTATGACCACATTCCATCGCAACATTCTCCAGCTAGACCCGGAGCAAGAGACCGAGCGTATTGTCAACGCCCTGCGCCGGCAAATATTTGAACGCCTGAAGCGGCGCGGCGGCGTGTTGGGTATCAGCGGTGGCGTCGATTCGGCCGTGGTGCTGGCCCTGGCTGTGCAGGCCCTCGGCCCCAAGCGGCTGACCACGCTCCTGCTGCCCGAAATGGAGTCCAGCCCCGACAGCGCCCGGCTGGCCCGTCAGGTTTGCCACCAGTTTGGCGTAGAGCCGCTGGTGGAGGATGTGACCGGGGCCTTGCTGGGTTACGGCTGTTATCGTCGCCGGGATGAGGCCGTGCAGGCCCTGTTCCCTGAATATGACAGCACTTACAAGCTGAAAATCACGCTGCCCTCCGGCTTGTTAGACGAGGATACGCTGAATATTTTTAGCGCGACCATTATCAGCCCGGAAGGGGAGGAGCAGAGCAAGCGGCTGCGCCCCAACCAACTGCGCCAGATTGTGGCTGCCTCTAACTTTAAGCAGCGCAGCCGGGTGGCCATGCTCTATTACCATGCCGAACTGCGCGATTACGCCGTAATCGGCACGCCGCAAAAGAATGAGCATGACCAGGGCTTTTTTGTTAAATACGGGGATGGGGCCATGGATGTGAAGCCGCTGGGCCATCTGTATAAGACGCAGGTTTACCAGTTGGCCGACTACCTGGACATTCCGGCGGAGATTCGGGAACGGCCGCCTACGTCTGATACGTACAGCGCGGGCAGTACACAGGAGGAGTTTTTCTTCCGCCTGCCGTTTGAACTGATGGACTTGCTCTGGTACGCGCTGGAGAACGAGGTTCCTGCGGCCACAGTCGCCGCCGAGATGGACCTGGATATTGAACAGGTGGAGCGCGTATTTGAAGATTTAAAGCGCAAAGCCGCCACCACCGCCTATTTACGGACACCGCCTCTCTTGACCCACTTGCCAACGCGCCCTTGGCTTCTTCCACAACAGTTTGGTAGGGCGAGTCCTTTACAGTTGGAGGAGCATAACCCAGCAAGGTTAGTCTCGGCACCAATAGCGGTGAAATCATTAACGCGAGCTTTCTCT